>JAUICE010000008.1 GCA_030428185.1 Gammaproteobacteria bacterium | reverse complement strand
CGCCTACAGTTATTTCTTGTTGTAATAAATCAAAATAACTGATAACACTAGGATGCTTAATACCAGGGATATTAGGGGTTCTAGGAGTGATACCAGTTGCTAGTATAACTTCATCAAAGTTAGTGAGTAGGCTGGGGTCAACGATTGTATTAAGCAATACATTAACATTTAAATTAGCAAGCTCTTCTTTAAAATAACGCAGTGTTTCAAAGAACTCTTCTTTACCAGGGATTTTTTTAGCAAGATTAAATTGCCCACCTATGCGCTCACTTTTTTCAAAAAGTGTGACGTTATGCCCACGCTTGGCAGCATAGATGGCAAATGCACAGCCAGCGGGTCCGGCGCCAACGACGGCTAATTTTTTTTGTGTGGCTGTTTTATTCAAAATAAGCGTGGTTTCATTACTCGCAAAAGGGTTGACTAAGCAGCTGGCTTTTTTATTTTGAAAAACTAAATCAAGACAGGCTTGATTACAGGCAATACAGGTATTAATCAGTTGAGATTGCTTCTTTTTTGCTTTCACTAAAAAATGACTGTCGGCAAGAAACGGTCTGGCCATAGAGACCATATCAGCATCTCCATCGCTTAACACTTTCTCACATACTTCTGGCGTATTTAGGCGATTGGATGTAATGATGGGAATGCGAATATGAGGACGAATGAGCTTGGTGACATCGGTAAAGGCTGCACGTGGCACCATTGTTGCTATGGTTGGGATGCGCGCTTCATGCCAGCCAATGCCCGTATTAATTAATGTTGCTCCGGCTTGTTCAATGGCTTTTGCAAGGGTGATGACTTCTTCAAGCGTAGAGCCTTGCTCAATTAAGTCAATCATGGACAAGCGGTAGATAATGATAAAGTCATTACCGACAGCCTCACGTATACCTTTAACAATTTCTAAGGGAAAGCGAATACGATTTTCATAACTGCCACCCCACTGGTCACTGCGTTTATTAGTATGCTTTACAATAAACTGGTTAATCAGATAGCCTTCTGAGCCCATCACTTCAACACCGTCATAGCCAGCCTCTCTAGCAAGGCAGGCGCAACGAATAAAATGCTTGATGGTGCGTTTAACTCCCAGACTTTTTAGTGCCCAAGGTTTGAATGGACTGATTGGTGATTTAATACGGCTAGGCGCGACGGCAAAAGGATGATAGCCATAACGACCAGAATGTAGAATTTGTAAGGCGATTTTGCCCTCGTAATCATGAACGGCCTGGGTTACCTGGCGATGTGCTTTCATTTCACATCGGTTTGTGAGCTTTTTGGCAAAAGGAGCGACTCGTCCAGCTCGATTGGGGGCGATACCGCCGGTAACAATCAATGCCACACCACCTTTTGCTCGTTCACGATAGAAGGCTGCGAGCTTTTTCATGCCTCCACGCTCTTCCTCTAGACCCGTGTGCATAGAGCCCATGAGGGCGCGATTTTTTAAAGTGGTAAATCCAAGGTCAAGAGGTGAAAATAAATGAGGAAAAGTGTCATGTTGTGTCATAGACTAAGCTCGTTGTTATTTAGATAAATGATTTTAGTTTGGGATTATATACCCCTATCCTTTCGTAATGCACGTTTTTGAGCATTGCCAAATGCTCAATTTTTGGTATTTTTCTCAATCGCAATCGAGGGGCCATTCCTCTATAAAAAAATCCAAACCATAATCATTTGATAACGATCAAAACGAGAATTTCCGGTTGGATTAGGTATATCCTGCTTGAATGTTAATGATAATTAGGGATTTCTTTTCGTACCTGTTGACTCATGAGAAGGTGAGCGGCGCTCAGATGAAGAAGTGTTTTTTTGCTTTGAAAACAGATTAAAACGACTAGATGATTGATGTTTTGGTTTGAGCTCATCTCTTTCTTCTAATGCTTCGTTGATGTCTTCTATGTCATTCACTCCGTCATAGGCTTGAATAAAATCAACAAGTGCGGCAACTTTTTCATTACGCTCGGTACGTCCTTTTTTGGGGTGTAATGTATTTAGATAAGATATGAGTGACTTAAATGATTTTGTTTGAGATAGGTGTAAGATAAGAACGGTCATTTTAGTTGAATTGCGCAACTCAGGTAGGGTCGTTGGTTGATGGATTGTTTTGATTAGCTCCATAGGTATGGCAAGATTATCATTTATTTGATTTAAATTATTTTTGAAGCGTGATAAACATTCTAAAGCCCGGTTAAGACGTCTTTGCTCAATATCCATCATATTAAACTGCAATTCAAACTCTACATCATCATCTAAAAAATCCAAAGGTGATTCTTGAGGGTTGATGCCGGAGCTTGATAACTGTTCGCGAAGGGATAAAATCTGAGAAACTATTTGTTTGTGAATTATTATTTTTCTAGCACAGAGCTCTTGTTCAATTGCTTTAAAATCTTCACTCTTAGTAAACTGTATTTTAGAATGATGTGCATCATTCAAGTAAGTTGATAACTTTTCTATTGCCGAAAAAGCTTTTTCAAGTGATAGGCTACAATTACAATCAGGAGGATCTTCTGATAATCCACGAAGATTTTCCCGAGCTTCCATTTGACGTAATGTGTCGTAAGTTGCTACTAAGAGTTCCGATATTATGTCACGCTTTTCCTGTTCACTCTTCTCAGGAGGCAGGAGAAACATTTGCTTTTCAATATGGTTAAAAAGGTTTCTAACTTCGGGTAAATCAAAGGGAGGATCAGTTTGTAAAGCATACTCCCTTGCATGATAACAAATCTTTCTTTCAAACCAATGGGTTTTAATAGGAGGTCTGTTGGCTTTAAAAACGTTGCCAGGAACATTAATACGACTACGATAATTTGAGATGGCCATAGGGGCCACAAACGTTCGGCCTGCATTATAGACGTTATGCCCCATTTCTATGTGTTCTTCGGCAATACGTTTAGCAAGTTTTAATTCTTTCCCTTTTAATCCAGAATAAATAGTTCGATTATTTTTTTCATTATTCTGCATTTTTTGACCCACAGCTCTTATCTTTCGATCATTGTAGGTTTCTGCTGTAATGGTGAGTCCATTATTATTGATAAATCCAACAGAAGTTCCTCCACGAGCATCAAAATTTAATGGATTGCTAAACGCATAAACATTGACATCTTTAAACCCCACTTTTTCAAGCTCTTTAGCGAGTTTATAAGCAAGAGGTTTATGGCCTTTATACCAAAGGCCCGCTTCACAAGACAGTAAATAAAATTCTGTTAATTTATCTTTATTGTTGCCATATAGCGATGCAAGTCTTTTAGCGAGTTGTTTTACGGTGAGCCCCCCGATGGTGCTCGGTCTATCTGAAAATATATAGTGTGAGCTACTGTGTGCAATTAGTGTCAAGGAGTGGTGCGAGAGGGTATTTGCTTTGAGCTCATCAAATTCAGCAGCAAGCTCACCCTCAGTCGCCATTTTTTCAGGTATTTCTTGAAACTCTTCAGCCAAATTTACAATGGCATGAGATTTTTGATGCATGATTGACTGCCGCCAGACATATCTAATGTATAAAAGTATAGCAAATCGATTTATTTTATTGTAAAGAGATTGTTTTTTTACTACAAGATCACAGGTGACAAAGGATGTTTCTTATATCTTATTGAATTAATTAATAAAATAAGATTGTTCATGGTGCGTTGTTCATTGCTATAGAATCATACAACACCTTTCCCTCTATTTGTGATAGAATCGACAGTTGTCAAAATTTTAGTTAATCAAATCTTAACCACTGGGAGAGTCTTATGGCGATTGTTGCAAAACGTACGGTGATGTCTTTATTTTCAGACATGAATGATATTTATAGCCACCAAGTACGCATTGTGCTCGCTGAAAAAGGCGTCAATGTGGAAATTCATCCAGTGACCCCGGAGAATGCTCCAGAGGACTTATTAGATGTGAACCCATATGGCAGTGTGCCAACGCTAATCGATAGAGAGTTAGTGCTTTTTGAGGCACGGATCATTATGGAATATTTAGATGAGCGTTTTCCTCATCCGCCATTATTACCGGTTTATCCAGTTGCTCGTGCTGAAAGTCGTAAGATGATGTTCCGAATCGAGAAAGACTGGTATAGCCTTCTTCCTCATATTATCAATGAAGGTGAGCATACTGCGGCGGCTAGACAACAGTTAAAAGATAGTTTACTCAGTTTAGAGCCCATTTTTGCAGATAAACCTTATTTCTTAAGTGAAGACTTTTCATTACTAGACTGTGTCATTGCTCCACTTTTTTGGCGCCTACCTTCACTAGGCATTGATATACCTAAGGAAGCTAAGGCTATTTCTGCCTATATGGATAGAGTGTTTTCACGAGATTCCTTTCAATCAAGCTTAACCGATTCTGAAAAAGAACTTCGCGTAGCATAACTTTTAGGAGAGTTGACGTGACGCCGAGCAAACCTTATTTAATCAGGGCAATATACGATTGGTTGGTTGATAATAATTTAACGCCTTATATTGTTGTTGATACTAGTAATAAAGATGTGCAAGTGCCTAACGACCATGTTGAGGATGGTAAAATTATTTTAAATATTTCGCCAAATGCGTGTCGTGGTTTACATCTTGAAAATGACAGAATTGTTTTTAGTGCACGATTTTCAGGAGTGGTGAAACAGTTATATTTTCCACCGTCGACAGTTCAAGCTATTTATGCAAAAGAAAATGGTCGAGGCATGGTCTTTAGTGACGATGATGATACGACTGGTGGTGATGAGCCGTCAAATATATCATCGCCAGCTAAGCCTAGTGCTACGACAAGAAAAGGTCGCCCAAACTTAAAAGTGATTAAGTAGCAGGTGTTTTTGTAAGCACTTTCATGGCGCACCATGAAAGTGCTATGTTCATTGTATTAAATGATGGGCAAAGAGACTTCACTATAGCTGAGCGACAACAAGTCGCTCATAGACTGGAGTTCCTTCTTGATATCGTGCAGTGACTTGATCATTACTCAGTAGATGAAGTTGATGTCTTTCGCACAATTGCTCAATATATATAGGATTATGTGCAAATCGCGTATTTTGTTGTAAACAAAACGTTTCAATATCAGAAGTAATTTCATGAGAAAAAATGAGTAAACCTTGCTGTTTTAGGTGAGATTTACATAAAGATATAAAAGTATCCATATCGCCGATGTAAGGAGCGACATCACCAGCGATAATCAAATGAAAGGATGTATTGCCTTCTTCTAAATATTGAAAAAGATCAGAGCATATCAGCTCATCGTATAGATCTTTTTTAGCTGCATGGTGGAGCATTTTCTCTGATAAATCAACGCCAATAAGCTTTTTTGCATAAGGTTTTAATATTGCTCCTAGCAGTCCAGTTCCAGCACCTAAATCGCAAATAAGATTTGTATTGGTTTGCAAATAAGATTTGAGTAACGCGCTAATATGTTGTGGAAGATGGTACTTAAGAGTTTCTTCTAAATGCTTGTCATAGGTATAGGCATAATTATCAAAAAGGTTAGCGATATATCGGTTTGGGGCTTTTTCTTCATTTTCACCTTTTATAGCGCTTAGCATAAACTGACAAGATTCATTATCAGGAGATATAGTTAAAGCACGCTCTAAATATATAGAGGCTTGCTTTTTGTCTTTATCTCTAGAAAAAAGTGCTGCTAGGTTAATAAGACTAGGAGTATGCATAGGATCAACTTCTAGAGCGCGATGAAAACAGTGTTTAGCAGAGCTTGCTTTACCACCATGCATGTATGCAACCCCTAGATTATATAAATACTCAAGCTCGTAGGGGAAGCGCTTAACCAACTCCTCATAGTGCGTTGCAGCATTATCAAATCTATCATGTTGCAGAAAAGTTGCTGCAAGATTGCTCTGCGCTTCAGTACAGTTGTTATCAAGTGCCAAGGCTTTTGCAAAGCAATGAATGGCTTCTTGCGGTTTTTTTTGTTTTAGGTAAATGGTGCCTAAATTAACCAAACAATCGGTATTTTCTTCTTGAATAGCAAGTGCTTTTAAATAGTGCTCTCTTGATTTCTTAAGCTCGTTTTGTTCGAGATAAATTGATGCTAAATAAAAATGTGCTGCAAAAAAATTATTATCAAGGGTCAACGTATTGCTAAAGCACACAGTTGCCTCGTCAATTGCCCCATTGCGCATTAAATAAAATCCTAGTTTAAAGTGCGCGTTTGCAGATGAGGGATTAATATGTGTTGCTTTGATATAAAAGAATCGGGCTTTTTGGTGTTGCTTTAATTGCTCATAGGTCTCGGCAAGTGAAAAATAACTTTCAAGAGATTGTGGTGCTAAGTCAATTGCATCTTCAAAGTGACTGATGGCGCTAGAGAAGGCTTTGAGTCCGAGATTTGCCTTCCCCAACAGGAACTTAATTTGCGGGTTCAAGGGGGCGTGTTTGTCGGCAATGGCCAGATAATGTAACGCTTTTTCAAACACTTTATTTTCCAAATAAAGTGCTCCTAGCATTTTATTTATTTTGACTAAATCAGTAGAGGTTTTTAGTGATTCTAGTAAGACGGCTTCAGTTTCATGCCAGTTATCTTTATTATGTGCTTTGATGATGTGTTCAATCGTCATGATGCTGTCCATTGTGATACATTTTTATATGTGGAAGACCATCTTCTAGATAAGATGTTCCTTGTGCCACGAAATGATATTGCTCATAGAATGATTGTAAATAACATTGGGCAGAAATAACAATGGGTTGATGGTTATGGTGCTCTTTGATATAGCTCATGATGGCGTTCATGAGCTCTTTGCCCAGCCCCTTTTTTCGTACAGATTTAGGCGTGACAAGCCGCCCAAAACTTAAGGCATTTTTTTGTTCATCAAATAGAACGCGAGCATAACCATTTAAAATACCTTCATTATAAAGCATTAAATGCATAGACATCTCATCTTTACCATCCATCTCTTGATAAAGACATTTTTGCTCTATCATAAACACCTCTATGCGTAGTTTAATAATTTGATAAAGCTGTGATGGAGCTAATTTATCAAATGACGACCAGATTATTTGCAATGGCTTTGCTCCGATAATTGACTTAATAAGCTGCTACAGGCAATGGCTCGATGACTGATTGCATTTTTCTTTTCTCTGCTAAGATCAGCCAGTGTGCACTTAGTCTTTGGTAGATAAAAAATAGGATCATACCCAAAACCACCGACACCGTGTATGGCTTCTGTTATTTCACCTGATAGTTGTCCTTGAGCAATGATAGGATCTGGGTCTGTCTCTGATAAGAGGAGCACAATTGTTGCGTGAAAATAAGCTTGGCGATGTTTAGTTCCCTCCATTTCAGACAGTAGCTTTTCGATATTTTGTTGATCAGTGGCATTATCACCAGCAAATCGACTGGAATATAGGCCAGGTCTTCCTGCTAAAGCCTTAACACATAAACCTGAATCATCACCAATTGCGGGCAAATGGGTGTGCTTTGATGCATGTCTAGCCTTTCCTATAGCATTTTCAACAAAAGTTAGACCCGTTTCCTCGTACGGAGGTACATTGAGCGCTTTTTGTGAAACTAATTTAACGCCTAGAGGTTTTAGAATAAAGCTTAATTCATTGAGCTTTCCCTGATTATTACTTGCAAGTACAATGGTATTCACAGCGAGTTACTTTTTAACAAAAAAATCTTACTCACAATATTGCCAAAAATTTATGATTTTTAAAATAAGCAAACGAAGTGAAGTCTTTATTCCAGAATGCTCTAGCTCATTAATGGTTAAACGGTTACTCGCAAGTCAGGTTCGAGCTGATGACAGTGTGGATATGTCCGAAGAGATTGCATTACTTAACGCATTGTTATCAGATGCAAAAACGCTTTATTTAAGAAAAGCTTTTTTTCTAAAAAAAAAGCGTGTTCTTAATAGACTTGACGATATTTTAATACGGTCTACAAGCGCAGTTAGTCAGTATGGAAATACCCGTAAAGCTTATTTAGTGCTCGTTAGAGAACTTATTGCATATATTGGGGAGCTTGAGTCATATGAGCGATTGTTAACAATGAAAAACTGCCTTAAAAAGGTAGGCATTATCAGTAAAATTTATCAAGAAAGCTCTTGTGATGGAATAATTGATAAGACATTACAACAAGACGTTAACAGTGGGTATTGGCGTTATTTAATGGCAGCTATAGGCGTCGTGTTTTATCTTGCCGTTAGCTTTTTTGCTGGGCCTTTATGGTTAAGTGTTGTTGCGAATGGAATATTTGCTGGAAGTGCATGTTATATGACAAGCTTTATTTTCTCTGGGATTAAGAACATTTTTAATGTACGAGCGTGTTTACCTTATGCGCTATTAGGACACTTCAAAACACAGTTTAGCGTAATGAAGTCAAATGATCCCAGCGCTCATGTTAGCGCATGGATGGCTATCGATGGGCAAAAGGATGCACAGTTTTTTACCCCTGTCTTTATTGTTACGGCGGTTATTTTATCGACTTTTGCACATTTTTACGCATGGCCATTTGTTCTTATCATTTTATTTGCTCCCTTACTTCAGTTTTTCATAGAGCCATTGACACATTGTTCAAAGGGAAAAGAGCCATCTCTTAGTAAACAGTTAAATCATTATCAGCGTATAGGTCTTTCGAAAATGTATTTAACTAAGCAAGAAAGGATAAATTGGCTTAGGAATATTCAGAGAAGCCGATGGTCAAATCGTTCTATCTTCATCATGAATGCATTGGTTTTAGGAGGCGTGATTGCAAGTGGGTTTTTCTATTCACATTTACCTTTTGCGATACTGACCATATTTATGAATGTGGTCTGTCCTGTAACCTTATTACTAGGCGCAAGTGTTTTTGTGATGGGTGCTGCAATTTATCTGAAGAAAAATCAAAATACTATTTTGGACAATCGTTTTAAAATTCAATTTGATAATTCTACTACAGCTAGCTTTGTTCATGCGAAAAAGGAGAGGCCGTTTTATTATACGGAGTGGCTCTTTAGGTCTGATTTAAGCGGTGATAAACACAGAGATAAGATTCAAGCAGTCAAGCAAAATGTCTATGCCGAAACCCAGCAGGTTAAAAATCTACCCTAGACAATGGAAACAACCAAAGGCGCTTAGCATATTTAATTAGAAAAGGGTGTACATAGATGTAGTCTTTATGGCAAAGTGGGCGGCTTACGGTGCTTTTATCCGCCTTGTTTTTTTAAGAGATAAAAACACTTGTCGTGATAAGAACATGGAGTAAATTATGAATCATAATCACTTAAAAAAATTATTAATGTCTTGCTTGGCTCTTTCGCAGTCATACGCTTTGGCTGCAAATGTGGTTAAACTAGACGCTTCTCAATTGCCTTTTTTAAAAAAGAATTTTGTAACAGATGTAAAAGGATTTTCTACGATTACCGCTCGTGATGCGTTGAAAACAGTAAGAGTCCATAAAGATTTTAATGGTGTTTCTCATCATAGATTACAGCAAATGTTTGAGGGTGCGCCTGTCATTGGTGGGTATGCGATTGTACATAGTAAGAAGCAAGCGGGACTTATTGGTCAAGGTACAAATGATATTAACGGCAAGGTATATCAAAGCCTTTCTTCTGACTTAGACGTTAAGCCAACGAGTGAAGCGCTAAAGCAAGCCCTGGAACAATTTAAGAGACAATTTTTAGGTAAAAAGCTATCCGAAGTCTCTGGACAGATTGTTGTTTATGTCGATGCGACTAATAAAGCACACTGGGCTTACAAACTTAGCGTAATGACCGAAGATGGGCAGTCTATACCTAAAAAACCCAGCGTTATTTTAGATGCTAATAATTTTAAACCTTTTGTTGAGTGGGATGATATTAAGCAGTTGAATCATGCTGCAAAAGGTAAAGGTTATGGCGGTAATGAGCTTACTGGTGAATATGTATTTGGTGAGGATTTTCCTTATTTAGATATATCTCGAGACGATGATACAGCGACATGCTTTTTAGAAAATACAGAAGTAAGAGTCGTCGATATGGGAGGTGATTATTATTCTAATAACGCGCCTATGAGCTTTTCTTGTGCGCAAGAATCAGCTCAAAATGTGTATATGACGGGCCTTGATAGTGATGGCTATGATCGAGCAAATGGAGGCTTCTCACCTACTAATGATGCTATGTATGATGGCTATGTGATTAAGCATATGTATCATGACTGGTATGGTCTGGAAGTGTTAACAAAATACGACGGCTCACCGATGCAGTTGGTCATGCGTGTGCATTATGGCTCAGATTATGAAAATGCTTACTGGGATGGTAAGCAAATGACATTTGGTGATGGCGCAGACTTCTTTTATCCGTTGGTTTCTTTGGGTGTAGGTGCTCATGAGGTGAGTCATGGATTTACAGAGCAACACTCTGGCTTAGAATATTGGGGACAATCTGGTGGTATGAACGAGTCGTTTTCTGATATGGCAGCACAAGCGGCTGAGTATTATTCCACAGGTAAAGCCTCATGGTTAATAGGTAGTCGTATTGTTAAACCAGGAAGTGGTTTGGTAGCACTGCGCTATATGGAAAAGCCAAGCCTTGATGGTCGTTCGATTGACTCTGCTAAAGATTATTACGATGGTCTAAATGTTCATTATTCAAGCGGTGTGTATAATAGATTGTTCTTTTTGATTGCAAATGCTTCTGGCTGGAGTGCGCGTAAAGCCTTTGATGTGATGGTGAAGGCCAATCAAGATTATTGGACACCTTATGCAACCTTTGAGACAGCAGGTTGTGGAGTTATCAATGCAACACATGATTATGGATATGATGATAATGTAGTGCTTAATGCTATCCATACTGTTGGTATTAGCACTTCAGACTGCTAGGTTTATTTTTAGTATAAAAAAAGCGCTTTATAGCGCTTTTTTTACGTCTCAAGCTCTGTTGTACATCTTTTATTGAGGGAAATCTAAAAGCATTACACTTAAGGTTGGATATAAACAATTGCTTTCTAGATTAAACGAAAATCTTTTCTATACTTTGAATAATATATACCCAATGGAGACTGAACTGCGCGTTTTAGGCTTAGATATTTTTTTTAGTTTAAGAGATGAATGGGTTCGCAATAGACCAAGCTATTACTTACTTCAGCATTAGTTAATGCGCCATAACAGGATGTTTAATCATGAGAAGCTATTTGACGTTTTTGTTGCTTTGTTTATTTTTTGATATGTCAGTTTGGGCCAGTGATATCAAAACACCAAATCCCATTAGTGGTAGAAGTCCTCTGAATACTCAAGAAACTTTACCCGCAGATGTTCTAGCACGTGTTCACTTATTAACTAAAGAAGTGGACTTAGTTCGTAGGGCTATGGGAAAGCCAAGCGTTTTACAGATGGTATTAACAGTTAAGAATGCAAGTCCTAGAGAAGTCTATCATCAGGCACTGGCTTTATATAAAAAGTCCGATAGATTAGCCTTTGAGGTTGTAGGTAGCACAAGGCTTCTTAGTGAGGAAGATAGCCGTCAGATATCTCCTTCACATGTTTGGGGGATAGTGAATGAGGCGCTTCTTAGAATTCTTCTAGTCAAAAAAGCGCTTAATATCAATGAAGAGATTAAAGAGGTAAAAGAGCCTGAAGATACGAAGCCAACAGCTGTATTTAATGCAATTATGCAGGCTAATCATCAGTTAAATAGTTTGCTTGAAAAAAGTTTTTCTCCAAGCCAAGTTTACGAGCAGCTGACGGTTGCAATTTATTATGCAGAGCAAATATTAGAGCATTTAAATGTTAAACATAGATTTCCTTCACCTCCTCCAATTAAAAATTCTATAAAACCGAGTGATGTTTTTAAGCGGTTGGTTAAGTGTGTGATTGAAATAAAAGAAGTTGCGAAAATACAGAAAATTAAAATGCTTGATATAGACGTTAATGATGCATCTATACACCAAGTTATTCCTAGCAATGTCTATGATTTGGCCACTATTTTAGTCACAGAGCTAAAACATATTAGTAGTAAAAATAGTAATTTTAAGCAAGTAAAAGCATATTATCCTGGTTATAAGACACCGGCAATGGTCTATCAGCGTGCTGCAATTTTGTTACAACAAATTAGATTAATAAAGAGTCATATGACCAAAGATATGAATGAAAATAAGCAGAACATAAATTAAGTGAGACACAGTGATGAGCCTAGCTAAAGAGTCTCAAAAGACAAGCTTAAAACGAGACTTAATACAGTCTCATGTCATGATTGGCATCATCGGTGTTATTTTTTTACTAAGTTGCCTGATATCACTTTTATGGTTAAAAGAAGCTAGAAATGTCGTTATTAATAAAGATATACCTACAGTTCAACTAATCGAAAATCTTAAAACCAATATTAATAAAAGCTCTGTATCACTTCTAAGATGGGTTAATCATAAGAATCAGCAATACCTACATAAACGAAATAAAAGTTGGGATGAAGGTATTGATGATGACATGCAAAAACTAATGCTAATTGCAAGCAAAACAAATAATAAACCACTAGTATCTACCTTAAAAGATGTTGATACTTTATTAGAACGTTTAAGAGTTTGGCAGTGGAAAATTGCAGACATTGCACATACACCAGGTAATGATCCAGCAAAAGAATATTACTCGACAAAGTTGGTCCCTCTATTTAATAAAACGTATGCACTTATTCATACATTAATCTATTTAAAGCAAAAAAATGGGCATGCAGATGATTTAATCTTTTTAAATCAATTTAGAGATGGACTGCAAAAAATTGCTATTGATATTTCAGAATATGTATTTACAGGTAGAAATCATTTTTATGTATCTGGATATAAAATAATAAAAGAGATGTCTAATATAGTTAAAAAATTATCAATACATCAAGGAGATAATAGTGAAATACAAATTGCTTTAAATGAGTTAAAAAGCCGAGAACAAAGCTTAAGTAATCTTTTAGTTGAGATAAAAAAAATAAAAGAAAAGCAAGGAAAAACCATAATTCATTCCTGGCTATCAAAAGATTTACCTCTTATTACTGAGCAAATAGAGTTGATTCTAGATAAAGCCTTAACCGTTGAGTTGCTCTCACAAGTAAATAGCACCAATAAAGTCTCGCATATAACAAATTTGCTCATCTATGCATTTATTGCATTTATTGTGATTATGTTGCTTTTATCCATAGTAATAGCCAATAAAAATTCAAATCGAATTATTCGCCCTATAAAAAGTTTAGCTGATGCAACAAAAAAGTTAGCTAATAATACTTTGGATGAGAAAATTGTTTTTGCAAAAAATAATGAGATTGGCGATCTAACTATTGCATTCAATCAAATGGTTGGGCAGCGACAACTAGCCGAAGAGAAAATATCAAAGATTATTGATACGGCAAACATGCCAATTATTACCACTGATAAAAGAGGTTTAATAAAAAGCTTTAATAAAGCAACGATTAGTTACTTTGGTTACACACATGAAGAGTTAATTGATAAAAATATATCAATGCTGATGCCAAGCCCTCACAAAGATAACCATGATCAATATATTAAAAATTATTTGAAAACAAAAACAAAGAAAGTAATCGGTCAGGTTAGAGAGGTAACTGCAGTTAGAAAAAACGGTGAAATTTTCCCTATATCGTTATCTGTAAGCGAACTAAAAGTAGGTAATGAGTTATTATTTACAGGAATAATGATGGACTTAACGGAGCAAAAAAAGCGAGAAATAGAAAGAGAAGAATTGTATCAAAAAGTTTCAGCAGAAAACAAATTAAAGGCAACTATTTCTAAACTTGATAACTTACTTCGCTCAGTAAATGAAATTAAGAAACTTGCAGAGACTGTTTTAAGCTTTTTTGCAAATGAGTTTGATATACAGCTATCTATGTTTTATGTGGCAGATAATGAAAAAGAAGAGCTATGTTTAAAAGCAGGATACGGATATAAAGAGCGGCGAAAACGTGATACTTCTATTAAACTTAGTTCAGGGTTGGTTGGTGAAGCAATCCATAAGAAGTCTGCGCTACTAATAAAAGAAATACCCAAAGACTATTTCACAATAAACTCTGGGCTAGGACAAATTGTACCAAGTGAAATTTTTATAGCGCCACTATTGTACAACGAGATCATATTAGGTGCTATTGAAGTTGCTCGATTGAAGCCTCTAGATACAAACGAGCAAGATGTTATTTGGCAGTTAACGCAAAATGTTTCAATCGTGCTTAGCGAAATTTTAGCTCATGATAGAATCCAATGTTTATATCAACAGTCTGAAGAGCAGCGTCATTATTTGCAGCAGCAAGAAGAAGAACTTAGAACAAGTAATGAAGAATTAGAAACACAAACCAATACCATTAAACAGGCAGAGGAAGAGTTACGCTCAGCAAATGAAGCGTTAAATGGACAGTTGGCAATTGTTGAAGAGCAGAAAAAAGCGTTAAATAAAAAAAATGAAGAGATAGAGAAAGTCAGTCAGTATAAATCTGAGTTTCTGGCAAACATGTCTCATGAGTTTCGTACACCATTAAACAGTCTATTGATATTAGCACAAGGTTTTATGGAGAACCGAAGAGGTAATTTAACCAAGGAGCAGCAAGAAGAGGCTGAGGTGATTTATGACTCTGGTTGTGACTTGCTCACACTCATTAATGATATATTAGATATCTCAAAAATTGAGGCAGGTAAGTTAAATATTGTTTACGAGCATATGGAGCTTTCAGATATTCTTGGCGTTTTGGAAAAGCAATTTCGTCCCCTCGCGAAAAAAGCAAAGATTAAGCTTATTATTGATTGTAGTGAGGAAATTAGGCATCAAACGATATCGACAGATAACTTAAGATTACAGCAAGTTTTAAAAAACTTACTGTCAAATGCAATAAAGTTTACAGAAAAAGGAAATGTGACATTGTCGGTGAATATCACATCAACAGAGATGATATTTGCTGTTACAGATACAGGGATTGGTATTTCTAAAGACAAGCATGAGCTTATATTTTCTGAGTTTCAGCAAGCAGATGGTTCGACGACCAGAAGATATGGAGGTACAGGCTTAGGATTATCTATATCAAGAAAGCTAGCAGGTATGATGAATGGAGTGTTATATGTTGAGAGTGAAGAGGGTAAAGGCAGTCGCTTTATTCTTAAATTGCCTGTAATTGAATCAGAAGAGCTTCGTGAAGATTCTAGAGTAAAAGAGCCAAGCAAAAAGCAAACTGAACAAGCAGCAGCTCCTTCTGAACTTGCTTCATCTGAAATTGATGATGATCGAAATCATCTTGACAAGAATAAAGACTTATTGTTGGTAATTGATGATGATGTTAACTTTTGTAAAAGTATATACAGTACGATAAAAAAAGATGGGTTCCAAGCTATATTTGCCCATACGGCAAAAGATGGAAAAGCACTAGCAGAATACTATCAACCTGTGGGCATTATTCTTGATTTAGGCCTTCCAGATATGTCAGGGGAAGAGCTACTATCGAAAATAAAGTCATCACCAAATACTAAAAATATTCCTGTTCATATCGTATCAGCTAGAGATAAAGCCGATATATATTTAGAAAAAGGCGCTGTTAGCTTTTTACAAAAACCAGTTAATTTGGATGATTTCTCTAGACTTTTAGAGCTGATGAGTGAGGGGAAAAAATCAAAATTACTCATCATTGAAGATGACAGAGTTGTTCAGAAGGGTTTGCAAGAACTTTTATGTGAGGGGAATAAAGCAGTTCAAATTGACTTTGCTGAAACAGTCAGTAGTGGAAAATCACTGGCGATTAAGAATGAGTATGACTGTATTATCGTTGATTTAGGCTTACCTGATGAGTCAGGTTTGGCTTTAATACAAAACTTAGTTGATAACCATGGAATAAAAGCTCCAATTATTCTTTATACGGCGAGAGAGCTAACAGAGGAAGAGTATAAAACGGCCAGTAAATATAGTGAAAAAGTGATTATTAAAGGCGTTGAGGCGACAGAAAGGTTACGTGATGAAGTTTCACTGTTTTTAAATCATATTGAAGATAAATCAAAGAAACAAAGCGTTGAACATATGGTGTGCAAAGATCAATGTTTTGAAGGAAAAACATTGCTACTAGTAGATGATGATTTAAGAAATACGTTTGCTTTATCTAAAGTGCTAGAAAATGCAGGGCTTCAAGTATTAATAGCAGATAATGGTAAGCTTGCTTTAGAAATGTTTGAGAAAAATGAGAATATTAATATTATTCTTATGGATGTCATGATGCCTATCATGGATGGATTTGAAGCAACTAAACACATAAGGAAGCTGCCCAGAGGAAAAGATATCCCTATTATAATATTAACTGCCAAGGCAACAAAGGAAGATAGGGAGGCTTGCTTAGATGTGGGAGCAAGCGATTATATGAGTAAGCCGATAAAAATACAGTCACTACTAGAACTTATTGGTGTATGGATAAATGGTGGGACAGGTAATGAATCCTAGAGATAAGATTGCAATTAAGTTTATTACTAAAATAATGCAAGAAATATATGGGTACGACTTTAGTAATTATAGCCAAGCTTCATTTATTAGACGATTAACCTATCATATGCAAAAAAAAAAATTATCGTCTCTTGCAGAAATGATTCCTGGTTTAATTAATGAAAGTCATGCTTTTGATGAACTTTTATCAGATCTTTCTATCACAGTCACAGAAATGTTTAGAAACCCTGAGTTTTATAAAACATTTGCAAAAATAGTCATTCCAAAAATTAAAACTTATCCATTCTCAAAAATATGGCACGCGGGTTGTGCAACTGGAGAAGAAGTGTATTCGATGGCAATTTTATTACATGAAAATAGCCATCTGAAACGAACACAGCTATATGCAACAGACTTTAATCCATACGCAATCAACTCAGCAAAACGGGGAATTTATCCTAAAGATCGATACTTACTTTATGAGGAGAATTATCATTCAGTCAATCCAAATGGAGATTTCAAACAATATTTTAGTGAAAAATATGATGCGTTAAAGGTAAGACGGTTCCTTCAAGAAAGAGTGGCGTTTTCAGTACATAATTTAGTAACGGATAATGTGTTTAGTGAGGTTGAGGTTATTGTGTGCCGAAATGTGCTTATTTATTTTGATAATAAACTACGAAATAGAGCACTAGATTTATTTTATGAGAGTTTATCCCCTTATGGTTTTCTATGTCTTGGGAATAAAGAAAGCCTCGATACAGAAAAATTTCGCTGTATTAATAAGGCACAATCTATATATCAGAAGGTGCCATAATGGAACGCTCGCAATATAAAGTGATTGCTATTGGTGCTTCTTTTGGAGGTATCAATGCCTTAAAAAAATTATTACCTGAATTATCTGAGCGGACTTCCACACCGATTGTCGTTGTTTTACATATTAACGTGTTAAATGATAAAGGATTAATCAAGCTATTTAGAACGCTTTGCAAAAAAAAGGTGTTAGAAGCGAAAGAGCGTGAACAAATTGAAGACAATCATATTTACTTCGCACCACCAGAGTATCATTTGCTGATAGATGAGCAGAAGGTATTTAGCTTATCCTGTGATAATAAAGTGTCTTATTCTAGACCATCTATTGATGTTTTTTTTGAAAGTATGGCGATGGCTTTTGATCATGCATCAGTGGCTATATTGCTTACCGGTGCTAACGAAGATGGAGCGAAGGGGTTAAAAAAAATACATGATTTTGGTGGAGTAACGATTGCTGAAGACCCTAATACAGCTGAGGCACCTGTAATGCCCAAGGCTGCAATTGATCTTAATGGGGTTGATTATATTGAGGATTTAGAAAATATTGCCGATAGAATTATAAGTATTATAAAAAAGGAAGACAACTTGTAAGATGAGCGGTGAAGATGAGATAAGTTCAGCCAGTGATGAGAAGGCTAACATATTGATTGTTGATGATAATCCAAAAAACATTATCGCAATGAAGTCTGCACTTGCTGAACTTCCAATTAATATTTTGGAGGCTACATCAGGAGAAGAGGCATTGAAAATGGTGCTTCGTAATCCTTTAGCAGTTGTCTATTTAGATATTCAAATGCCAGATATGGATGGTTATGAGGTCGCACGTTGTATGGCCTCAAATGCGCAGACTTCGTCCATTCCAATAGTATTTGTTACAGCTATATTTAATGATAAAAAGTTCGTTGAGCAGGGTTATAGTACAGGAGCTATAGATTATCTTTCAAAACCAGTTGCTCCATATTTATTGGTAGCAAAGACAAAAATTTTTATTAAATTATTTTTGCAGCAGCAACATCTTCATAAAGCTGTAGATACTTTAAACGAGTTGGCTAACAATGATGCACTTACTGGTTTAGCCAATCGCAATCATTTTAATACAGTTTTTGAGCAAACAATTATTGACTGCCTACGATATGAAAGAAAGTTTGCTTTGTTGCTGTTAGACTTAGATAACTTTAAGATGGTTAACGACACATTAGGCCATGATGTTGGAGATAAGTTGCTTATAGAAGTGGCCGCAAGATTAAAAAGTTGTGTCCGCGCCTCAGATCATCTATCTAGACTTGGGGGTGATGAGTTCACGATATTACTGACACAAATTAACTCACCTCATGAAGCAGCCCTTATAGCTAAAAAAGTACTGTCCCGAATGAAAGCACCTATAAAAATAGGCAAACATGATTTATCTATATCAACATGTATCGGCATCGCTGTTTTTCCTGTCGCTAATAAAACAGCGAGCGGGCTTTTTAAATCTGCTGATATTGCATTATATAGGGCAAAAGAAAGTGGGCGGAATGCATTCGAGTTCTATTCAAATACGTTAAATGAAGAAAATAATAGACGTAATCAGATTGAGACGGCCTTACATAAAGCTGTTGAGAACAATGAGCTATATCTGTTGTATCAGCCTCGAGTTAATATTAAGACAAAAAAGGTTGTTGGCTTTGAAGCCTTGGCGAGATGGCGTAGCCCTTCATTAGGTTTGGTGCCTACAGATGAGTTTATTCATGTTGCCGAAGAGAGTGGACAAATACCGGCCATTGGTGATTATTTAATGGGACTAGCATTTAAACAACTTGAGACTTGGCAGAAAAAATATACCAATTCAGGATTCTATATGTCAGTTAATTTGTCTCCATCTCAAGTAATGAGCCAGAATTTTGCTAAAAATTTAGAGAAGCAGCTACGTAATTATGCAGTGGATAAAAAGCAAATTGAGTTTGAGTTAACAGAATCATTTTTTAAAGGTGAGGAAGCAAATTTAGAGAATGTGTTGAGGAGTATTCAAGCTAAAGGATTAAAAATTGCTATTGATGATTTCGGAACAGGTTACTCCTCATTATCAAGATTAAAGAGTCTACCCATCAGTGTGTTGAAAATTGATCAATCATTTGTCCGAGATCTTTTAACTGATAACAATGATGCAGCAATCGTAAGAGCGATTATTGTGATGGCCCAAGCGTTGCAACTAGAAGTTATAGCTGAAGGTGTGGAAACTAAAGGGCAAGCTGACTTTCTTTTAAAAAATGGTTGTCAATTTGCGCAAGGATATTATTACTCAAAGCCTGTGAGTGCTGAAGAAATTGAAGCATTGTTGTTAAAACAATGAGCTTAGTAAAGATAACTACGATGTTCTATAACTACACCAAGAACCTTAACTGTATCGGAGTTTATAACCGTTAAATCAGACCACAGTGAATTATATGCCGATAGTTTATAGATAGCTTGCTCGTCTTCTCTATATTGTCTTAAGAGTACCTTTTCTTTCTTTTGATGGTAACAAACAACGTGATGGCCGGGATGGATAGGATGTTTGTTGTCTATCACAATAATATCTTTAGGTTTCAACATTGGAGCCATGCTGTCATCATCAATGATAAGTGCTACACAGTGAGCTGAAATTTTAGCATTTTGTTTTTTTGAGACCACAAGCTCATCATTGCTGTCAAGTCTATCATGATGTGTTGGTAGATAGTGAGATAGCGTGAATATTGGTATGGAAAACGTCTCTATTTGCTCAGTGTGATTAAGCGCTCTTAACGGATTATCCGATAAGCAAAGCAAATAAGCAGGTGAAACATTTAAATGTTCACCTAATAGCTTTGCTTCCATTGGGCCGGGGCTTCTCGTACCTTGCTCCCAATTACTAATTCTTTGTGCAGATAGTGTTTTGGTTTTTTGAGCGAGTTCTTTAATGGTAATTTTAAGCCATTCTTTGCGAGCCTTTGCAAGCCGTTTACCAATTTCTTTTTTTACATCAGTTATCATAACTTCCGAACAAATTGCTTGTTAAATAAAACATTATGTGTTTCAATTAAAACGATTCGTTGAATTAATTGCGCGAAACATATAAACAATACGTGTTGTTGTGGTTTATTGCAAGAGAATATTTCAATTCGTGTTTTTAAGTTTAGGCAAATAATAAACGTTCAGAAAGATTCTAATCAGTTCACCGTCATGGAGCTTTGGTGAGGCAATAGCCAAGATTAGAAGTAGTCCTAGCCGTTAAAGCATTTGTAAAAGGAATTACGATGATAAAGAAACAGAGTAAGCAATGCAGTAGTGAAGTACCCAAAACTTTACATGAGCACTGGGCGTTAGAGATCCCATGTGTTCAAGCATTTTATGCACTACCTAGCCTCAAAGCATTAAAGCAAAGAGCTCATAATATTTCGAAACACAGTTTGTGTTTATTGGTCAGTAAATTTTCTAAACGGTGTAACCGTGGTTCTAAAGCAGGGCTAAGTCATATGCATGGTTTTTTTGATATAAAAACCTGTCAGGAAGAGCATAGTAAAAAGAAATAACTATAAAAAACTTGCACATACCCAATGAAAATAAAAAAATCTTATTGATTACCATTGGGTATCTTGATCTCTACTAGATAAGTCATTAAAAATATACTTATATGGGAAGCAAAGGATAAAGATTGTTTCAAAAAAAACAAGCTGGGTTTACATATGTTGAATTAATTTCGGTCATTGTATTACTTGGTATACTGGGAGTTGTTGTCGCCCCTAAATTTATTGGAATTAAAAATGACGCTTATAAGGCTTCAGTAAATGGCTTTTATGGTGGGTTTAAAAGTGCAGTTAACATGGTTCATCAAGTTTGGGAGGCAAATGGTAGACCCACCCAGTTGACACTGAAAGATGGTACGGTGATAGATATGAACTCAGCTGGGTATCCTACGGTTTCTGGTGGGGGAAATTTAGCTTGTATCGATTTAGCTAGCCATATTTTATCAACAACGCCAGAGCTTAAGGAGTGGAATGCTGCTGGCGGTGACTCAAGTGCAGGATATTATGTTCTGGGTGTAGGTGGTGGCTTTGCTTATTGCGTTTATGTTATAAGGGGGCCTATGACTGAAGGTGTTTTTCGATACTTTTCATACTTACCAAGCACAGGGCAGGTTTCGATTATCAATAGCTGATAATTTAGAGTCCGGCAAGTGGTGGTAAAAAAGAACGATTATGGGTCTCTTTTTTATTCACTTTTACTAAGTCGCCTTGCTCAATCATTTTTTTGCACATTTTCTGCAGCGCATCAGTTAGTTGAGTTCTGAACTTAGTCCAATCAGCTCGACTATAACCTTTGGCGCTGGTGTATCGAAACAATAAAATATTTATGTTGTTTTTTAATTTGAGAATATTATCTGGTGATATTTTACTTGCTTTGTTATTAAGAGAGTTTGATAGTTCTTGATTGATGCGCTCGTAGAGCCGTCTATCACTGCTTTCTATTTGCATGAGTAATTGTACAAAGTGTTGTACAGGCTTAACTGCATCGGAGTTACCTTTGGTAAGTTCTATAAGTTTTTTTAATGGTGCATTTTTTAAGATGAACTGTCTCAATTTATCTGGTAGTTGTACTGATGAAATTATTTGCTCTGCGTTTAAGCATTTCGCTATAGGTTTATTTTGTTGAAAAAATCGTGGATGACCGAGAGCTTGCGTTGTAGTACTTTTTTTCCTTAAGGCATGAAATTGATCTTTGCTTCCCACAGATCCTATTAGTGGATTATAGGGTTCAATGGATGGCCTATGAAGCTTTGGTCTGTTAAGACTATCTAGAATACGATATGTTTTTCCATCGAGAACTGATGAGGGAGCTTGGTGTTGTTTCAGTTTAGTATTTAATAGTTTCTTTAATGTTTTTAATTTATTTTCGAAGTAGAGGTTGATGACATTATCAATAATACTTTGTGAGTTGCTGGCCGTATCAAGGAGCGAGTAGTATCGTTCCAAGTGACAAAGAGCGAGAATAAGAATAGCCGCAAGTTTTTTTGCAGGAATAAATTGTTCAATACCACTTTTTGTTGTTGATTCTGTCGAAAGATATGAAGTTAGTTTTCTTTCTTTAATTATTTTATCTGTGAGCACCCAGGGTGAGAAATGTTTTACTTGCGCTCTAGCAACCACTGCTTTGTGGTTTCTACGCTCAGGATTGCATGTTACAAAAGTTTTTGGCAGAAAAAGTGTACGTTTAAGGGCTAAAATATCTAGAGCTTCTCCTTGGATATGTTGAGTTTTAGGAGGCATATAAATAGGTGTTCCACGAGTGTCAGGCACTTTGTTTTTTGCGTTTTTGATGGCACAGCCAAAGTCTAAAAGCCATAGGTTACCTTGATCATCTAGGCTAAAATTTGCAGGTTTAATATCGCAGTGTGCATAACTTGTTTGAGTCTTAGATAGACTGCCACTGTGTAATTTAGCTACTTTAAGGCATAGGCCGATAGCAAGCTTCAAACGATCTTCATCAGATAAATCAGTGTGTGAAAAAAGATATTTGTCAAGGGAAGTACCTAAGTAGGGCATTAATGTATAATGTTTTTTCTTATTTCTGTCGTAGTTTTTTCTTTCAACTGCAGAGGCCTTTGGGTTAAAGTTTTCTCTGGTGGCATGTCCTACGAGTAAGCCTAAGTCCTCCAGTATTTCATGTTCTTCGGTTGTGATGTCTGAATCGGTTGTAATTTTTAAGGCGTAGGTATGGTCATTATCGTAAGCTCTTTTTACTAACCCAAAAGAGCCTTTGCCTAGGATACGATTTCGTTTATCACCTTCAATAGCAACAACGTGTCCATTAAGTTTGATAAAAGATCTATCGATTTTGTAGGGACATTGACCAAAGAAGTGCTTATTGTAGTGACTACTCTTTATAAGCTTTTCACCATTTTGCAGTTGTGATAAAAAAGGAGTGATTTCTGGATTTAAATCCCATAACTCTTTTTTTGGCATAACAATTATAGACACTGACACTTAAGCGGTGGTCTATACTACCATATTGTTTATCTATTGCGCAATCTTCTCTTTTTTTGCAGAGTTAAGCAATGGATCTGGTCGCGTGGTTATTAGGTTATTAAAAAGGCGCTTAGTAGCGCCTTTGTTTGATTTCAAACTTACTACAGGAAGGAATCAATTGGGAGGGATTGTTTCACTGTCCTTATGTTTAAGTAAAGCATAAAACTAACTAAGTGAAAAAGTTTCAAGTTAAAAAATTTTTGATAGGATCAAATCATTTAACTGATCATAATTTTAAAGCTCAAAAAGACTAAAATTAATCCAGAAAAGCGCATCACTATATTTTGATAGGTGTTTATTTTTTTTTGTACTTGCTTGTGTGTAATACAGTAGGAAAGGAAGACAAACCATAAAAGGCCAATTAGGATTATCTCTAGTCCAAATGTAATGCGTAACCAAAGTCTAGTTTGCTCTGTAATGACCATGGTAAACATTGACAGTAGAAAAAGTGTGCATTTTGGGTTAAATAAATTGACAAAAAGGCCTTCTTTAAAAGCCTGCCAGAGTGTTGACTGTGGTAGGTTTTGACCGTTTTTTGTTTGTTTGAGAGGCTGCTTTAAGGGTTTATTAAGTATATTTTTAAAACCAATGAATGCTAAGTAACTTGCGCCCAAATATTTAATTAAATCAAATAGAACGATTGAGCTTGTAATCGCCGCAGCAACACCCAGAACACAATAAGAGCAGTGAACCAGTAATCCCAGTGACACGCCAAAGCTTGTTACAATGCCATGTAGCCTCGAGCGTAACATGGCATTTTGTGAAACAATCACAAAGTCTGGGCCAGGAGACATTGCCGATAATAAAGCAATGAGGCCTACTGAATATAGCTTAAAAATCAAGGAGTGACTCAACTAAAATCAACGAGTCTGTATTGTAGCTATTTTGTTAATAAATAGGCAATAGTGTGTTGTGATTTTGGAGATGACTAAAAATATCACCATATACAACCAACCTATTGTTTATTAAGGAAAAAAAATATTTTTTCAAAATAGTGTTGCAAAAAAATAGAGCAGTTTGTTAAAATTTGCTTTTTTATTGTCATAGGCTTTGCTGAAATGGGCAGAAATAGACTACTTGCAGCGCTTTTTTTAAGCCTGTCACAGTTAATGGTTGCAATAACCGTAACTGGTTCAAAATACTTAAGTGCCCATGTTCATGTGATTACGGTGGTTTTTTTTCGTTTCGGTATTGCGACAATGTTACTACTAGTATTTTGCTTAATACAAAAAGATGGTTTAAGTATTAAACATTTTACACACCTAAAAAAGAAGGAATGGATATTGATTGCCTGCCAAGGTATTTGCGCCGGTGTATTATTTAATTCGTTGGTAATGTTAGGGCTTCAATACACGGATGCTTCGGTTGCCGGTATTATTATCAGTGTATTACCTGCGCTTATTGCAGCAGGAGCGGTTGTTTTTTTACGAGAGCGTTTAAGTATGCCAACAGTCATCGCTTTAGTCATGGCAATAGGTGGTTTGATAGTCATCAATGCCCAGCACTTAAGTTTGGGGACTAAAGGCTATTTGCTTGGGGATTTTATTGTGTTTATCGCACTACTACCCGAAGCTGCTTATTTTGTGTTATCACGATTTTATGAAAATAGACTCCCTGTTTTCCATCTTTCTTTATTAATGAATGGGGTTAATTTTTTGTGCTTAATGCCTATAGCTTTTATTTCGGGATTTGATTATGTATTACAGTTTGTTAATCTGAATGTCTTTGAAGTGATGCTATTAACTGGGATTGCGTCCTCATTTTTTTATGTTTTTTGGTCTATGGGTGCGAAAGTTATTCCTGCATCAAGAGCGGGTTTATTTACAGCAATGGGACCACTATTAATTATGATCATTGCCTACTTATTTTTAGGTGAAGCAATTAGTAGCATACAACTTCTAGGAATGCTTTTAGTGATGACATCTATATTTGTGAGTAGTTATAGCAATCGTTAACCAAGGATTATGGTATTGAGGTGATTAGGGTTTCAATATCATCGTATGTTTTGAGTTGGAATGCATGCTGCTCGTTGATAAATCCATTGGTTCCCATATGAGTAATTTGTTGATAAAGCGGTTCATAATATCCATTGAGATTGAGTAGGTTAATGGGTTTGCTGTATCGCCCAATTTTAATAGCACACCAAGTTGTGAACAGTTCTTCTAAAGTACCTACGCCACCGGGAAGTACGATAAAACCATCAGAAACCTCTAGCATTTTCTCTTTTCTTTCAACAATGGTTTCTGTTGTAATGAGTTCGGTTAAGCCTTCATGGGTACACTCTTGATGTTGAAGATCTTTTGAAATGATGCCGGTTATTATTCCCTGGTGAGCAAGCACCTCATTTGCAAATACGCCCATCAGCCCATTTGTTGAACCACCGTAGATAACATGTTTATTATTGGCTACCAGTAGTTTTGCCAGTTGTTTGACGGATTGTCTGAGATGACTATCCTCTGTGTCATTAGCACTTAAGTATACGCAAATCTTGTGCATTGGTATGCTTCCTCGACAGACTTCAGTCCGTAAATAATCAGAATAAAAAAATAGTAATAAAAATGAAGCTGATGTAAAATTGCTCAGATTTTTATTAAGAAAGTTAACGTTAAAAGACTAATCATCAATGTTGAATTTATATCAAGCCTTTTATGTTGCTGCAAGTAAACATAAAAAAGAAGTTTGTTTAGCCGATGCTCGTAGACAGATAACCTATGAGCAAGCCTTGTTTAAAATTGACGAAATTGTGACAACGCTTACTAGGCATGATATTAAGCCTAACGATGTTGTTGCTATTTATGCTGATAAGTCTATAGAAGCAGTTCTGTCATATTTAGCGATTGTTAAGTGTGGTGGGGTGGCTTTGACTTTAGATCTAGCCTTTCCAATGCATCAAGTGTTATTTACTTTAGTCGATGCTGATGCAAAGTTAATATTGAGAGATGAAGCTTCTTTTGATGAGGCAGTCGATATTCCGGTTATTATGATTTCTAATCATTATGAAATACCGACAAAAAATGTATGTGAGGGCTTAGAAGAGTATGTAGTCAATAAATCAGCATGGTTGGTTTATTCCTCGGGTTCCACAGGCAAGCCAAAAGGGATGGTTATTTCTCATGAAACGATACTGACCTCCTATGAATGGCGGTATCAAGAGGCAGGTTATCAATCTTCTGACGTCGTAGCATGTCATATTTATTTATACTGGGAAGTATTCAGGCCACTTTTAAAGGGAGCGAAAGTATACATACTCTCAGATTTTGAGTTACATGATTTTAATACGCTTAGTGATGTGATTTTTCAACAAAAAGTCACAGAAATACTGATGACGCCATCTTATGCTGAAATGTTTTGGCAGTTTGTTAAAGATGAGCACTTAAGCAGTAAACTTAGCACCTTATCTCGTTGTTGGCTCAATGGTGAAGTTGTTAGCAATTTATTAAAAAGATTAGTCATAGACGATTTTTCAGAGACTCAATTTTATAATTTATACAGTATTTCTGAGACCTTTGATGTAGCAATGAGTCTCTTAAATAAAGAAGCTTCAGTGGATAAAAACCTAAGTTGTGTTGGTCGTGTTTTCTCCGAAGTAACCGCTGTAATTTTAGACGATAATCATCATCAGCTTAAAACTAACGAAGTCGGTGCATTATACATTGGTGGTAAAGGTTTATGTGAGGGGTATTTGAATCGCCCTGATTTAAACGAGTCGTTATTTATTGAAGCGCAGAATAGTCCAACGGGCATGCGACTATTTAAAACGGGAGATAAGGCTTTTATTGATACAGAGCATAGGCTCACTATATTAGGCCGTATCGATAGTGTGGTGAAGCTTCGAGGCTATAATGTATCCTTGCTTGCTATTGAATCACTGATGAAGGCGTGCTTGCCGATTAAGCAGTGTGTGGTAAAAGCTCAGCAAGACCGAGGGCTAGAAGCAAGTGTCATTGCATATATTGAAGCAGAAGATGGTGAGGCTTTTGCAACACAATATGGACTCAATGAGACAGGTATCAGCCGCTCTCTAACAGTGTTTTTAAAGGCACATATGCCGCATTATATGGTCCCCTCAAGATTTATATTAAGTCAGTTTAACTTAAATGCCTATTCTGCTAAGTTAAATAGGAAGGAGGCCGGGCTTACCAAGCCTACAAGCATAGAGGGGCAGCTTAAGCAAATTTGGTGTGATGTGCTTGGGACTGAATCGTTTCACGAATCGGATTCTTTTTTTGAGTTAGGTGGACATTCTTTAGCGTTAATTCAGCTGTTACAGCGAATCAAAAAAACATTTTCAATCGCGCTTACTATTGCAGATCTTGATACCCACCCAAATTTTATTTCACAAGTTAAGTTGATAAAACAGGGAGGGGCTAAGCGTTTAAATTTATTTTTAGAAGAGCCGATAAACATACTTGAAGCGCCAGAAACAGAGAATACTACATCGTTAAGTAAACCAAAGCAGTTTTTTTTAACCGGTAGCACTGGATTTTTAGGTATTCACTTACTCAAAGAGTTATCAATTGATGCAAATATAATCATTCATTGCTTGATTCGAGGCAAAGATGAAAATGATGCGCGGTTAAGATTACAAACAGTAGCTAAACAATATGAGATAAATTTTAGTGATGATGAGTTATCACGAATTAAAGTATATAGTGGTTCTTTAGACGAAAAACAGTTGGGTTTGTCAGGTGATATTTTTCATCGTTTATCTCATGACATTGATATTGTTTTGCATGCCGCTGCTACCGTTAATTTACTGCTCCCCTTTGAACGGTTAAAAAAAGTAAATGTTGATAGTATCTACGAAATTTTATCATTGATTAAAAACGGTAAGAAAAAATCTTTAGGTTTTATCTCTTCGGATGCAGTTATTCCTAATATCCAAAAAACATTTTCAGAGGATTTTATTGCGAGGGATGATGCAATGATGATTCCTGATGGTTATGGGCAGTCAAAATGGGTGGCTGAGGAAGTGTTGCGTCATCATACTTGGTGTGAGTATGCAATCTTCCGCCTTGGAAACTTAGGACCAGCACGTGGCTCGCTAATTGCAAACCCTGATGATGCAAATAATTTTCTATTCAATGAAGTCCGCTTGAGTCAAACGCTTCCTAAAGAGCTCTCCATTGAAATAACGCCAGTTGATATAGTGACCAAGGCTATTGTATCAGAGTTTTATCGTCATAATTTCAATCAAAAAATTTATCACATGTCTCAATCAAAAAAAATATCCTCAGAAGAAATTAAGCAATTTCTAGATGATGTTAAAATAATACCAAAAGATGATTGGATACATCATATTCAGAATCAATCGTTATCAGCACTTATAGCACACACTAAGTTTTGCTTTGAGCACAAATATCATTTGGCTTTCGATAATGCATTAGACGCATATCAAAACATCGATTATTCTAAATCATCTTATATTCAAGACTTAACTTACTTAAAAAGCGAGCGTTGTTATGACTATCAAGGGTAAAACGATTTTAATTTCAGGAGCTTCTAGCGGCATTGGGTTTGCGCTAACTAAAAAGCTTATAAGTCTTGGTGCAAATGTATCGGTATGCTCGCGGAATATCGCTTCTCTTGAGGCGATTTCTTCAAGTAGTCTCTATGTGTTTTGTGGTGATGTGCGTAGTTTTGACGATATGAAGCGCTGGATACAAGAGAGTCTAAATCGCTTTTCAAGTATCGATGTGCTGATTAATAATGCTGGTGTAATGTATTATATGGACATGGCTTCAGCAAATATTGATGAAATGCTCTCCATGATTGATGTTAATTGCAAAGGATTTATTCATGTGACTCAGGCGGCATTGCCGGAGCTAGTAAAAAGTGGTCATGGGCATATAATCAATATTACATCCGATGCAGGCCGAAGAGCTTTTCCAGGGCTAGCGGTTTATTCAGGTACTAAGGCCTTTGTTGAGTTTACCGCAACAGCCATGCGTTACGAACTTAAAGACAAGGGTATTAAAGTGACTAATATTCAGCCAGGAAATGTAGATACTGATTTGCATGGCCGCTCTCTAGATACACGTGCTGAACAACAATATGGTTCTAATGATAAAGAGCACTTTTTGTCTGTGGATGATATTGTTGCTGCCTGTGTATTTGCTCTAAATCAACCGCAACATGCAGCCTTAAATGAGCTGTTAATCGAGCCTCAATCAGAGCCAATCTAAGAGCTCCTGTCTAACAAATATGTTAATTATATACAATTTATCAATTAGTTAATCTAAAAAAAATGTCGTCATTGTGTTTTTTTTTAACATGCTTTAAGATTGAAAATAGTGATGATCCTTTTGGGGGACTTTTATGGGTTTTTTTGGTAGTGCTAAAAAGCCAAAGACTTTGGATGTTTATCTAGCAGAGGATGGCCCATATAAAGGAACAGTAGTAGAGGTTATATATCCATTTTTAGGCACCATATCTAGAGATTATGCAGCTTTTGCTCATATAGACACAGTACTGGATAATGATAAATCTGAGTTATATATAGAGTTAGATAGCAAAGATAAGCGCGTAAAAAGTTGTTTATTGTCAGCTTATCTGTCTTTGGTTGATTATAACAAAAACATTGAAGACGAAAGAGAGATTGCTTTAATCAATACACTCAATCAGATTTTAGAAGAAAATTTTCCAAAAAAACCGACTGAGATGTTATCAGGTATTACGGAAATGCTTAATGAAATCCGAACAACACTTAAAGATTGGTTAGATTCAAATCCTAGCGGAAATAGTGAAACAGTCTTTTGTGCTCTTGTTTCAACTTACTTAGCATTAAGGTGCTTAACGATTAAAATTAGCTCAAGTAAAGTGATACAGATGATGGTTTCATCTGATGTTGTTGAAAGCTTAAAAAGTGCAATGCTTGTTATCAAAGATGGCTACAAAAATTACCTAAAAACTCGAGAGCAACAGGAGCAGCAAGCGCTTAGAGCACGGCATGAAGCAGAGCAACATGAGCCTATTGCAAAGCAAATTGAAGATATATATATCCGACTGAATAGTCGGTTAGAAACAACGAAAGCTACGATACTTAATCGACACACAGAAATGGTTCAGGAGTTTGATGGTTTTATTCCATTGTTGAAAATTTTTTCAGACTATCAAAATGATGATGAGTTTATTGAGGGTTTGAAGACCATATTTCCCAAAAAAAGCGATTTAGACGCAATGGTAAAACTTCTTCGGTTCTCTACTGAGGAGCGAGCAGCGGTCCAAGGAAGACTTTTTCCTGATAATTCTATGCGTGGTTACGCCAGTTATTTTTGGCAGAGTAGTGTTGAATTACTAGATATGCTAACAGGTAATCTAACTTTATTTGATCCCGATCCATTCATGATTTTTCGCGATAATCTCAAAGCCTATTTTAGAAGGCGTTTTCCTGAAGCACTTTTAAAAGGTGAGTTTACAAGTAGGCGCATGATTCAGTCAATTAAGGAGTTTAGAAATAATCTTCCTAAAGAGGCACTATCTGTTTCTAGTCATCAAGAGAAGTTGGTTGTAATTAAGGATAAACGTCTAGCAATTAATGCCATCCTTACAAAACTAACAAGCCCGCTGCCTTTAGTGACTAGTCAAGATATTGATGACAGTTATACTGATAAAGAGTTGATGATACGTATCTTAAAAGATACTAAAAATGAGCTCGATAAAGCCGAACAAGCGATTAAAGAAAGAGCTCCATTGTTTTTACAGTGGAACGAGTTATGGGAACAGTATAAAGTGCTTAAATCAGAACTTTTAGAAACTGAACAAAAAGAACTGGATGCTATTGAATCTCGCTTAGTCGATCCTTTATTAGATGCTATTTATGATGGAGAAAAGCCTACTGATTTTACTCAGAAATTAACATTATGTACGCAGGTTTATCATAAAGCAGAAAAAGATTTAGCCAAGCAAGTATTAGATACAGATAAACTTATCAAACGAGTAAAGCAAGAAACAGCCTCAGAAATTATTACAGAAGTAAGAACTTATCTCCATAAGAGAGAAAAACGGTTAATACATAAGATTTTATGTCGTGTTTCAAAAACCTATAAGGCACTTTTTGAGGCGATTACGCAAGAAATTCCCAGACCGTCATCAGCAAGTAATGGGCAACCAGTGAGTGACGAACAGCGCTTAAGTTTACTCAATCAAAAGATAGAAGAAAAAATGAAAGAAGCTTCTTGGTTTACAAAAAAAGTGATTAAGCGTTCTGCCTGTGGTTTACTGACAACAGTTAGCCAAAGTAAATTGGTGTTTTTTATAGACTCTAAAAAAGAGGATCGCTCTATCGAAGCAGATAGCTCAAATCGTTGTCTCGACTTAAGTGTTGCGGAAACTATATAAAAGGAAGTTGATGATGCCTGCGATTATGGATAGCCAGCTTCCGATAAAGACAATGCTATAAGTGAGTAACAAAAAATAGATGTTTATGTTATCGCTCATAAATTGATGTAGTGTCCCAATCTTAACAGGCTGACTTTTTACATGTAAGAAAATACCAAAATCGACAACAGGTAGTATCAAAAATACCAGCATTAGTCCTCCGGTGAAGGCTTTGAGTCCAGATATTGGAGCAAATAATGCCTTGCCTGATAAGAATCCAATTATCGCTGAAGCCAGCGAAATCATGATGATAATTTGATAAAAAGGGATAAGGCTATCTAGTAGAAATACTTTAAGATAATAATAGACTAGTCCAGAGAGAATGAGACCAAAGATGCCAGTCAATAGACTTGTATGTAGCCTAGTGCGTAAAGGGTGCAACATGTTTGACTCCAGTCAATATTATTGAGTTGCCTTTTTATCTAAGTAGCGCTGATATTGATTTAAAAACTTCTTTTTAAATAAAATGAAAAGAGCGCTCATATAAAGCCACATCCAGCTGCCAACAATCATTAGAGAAAAAATACTTAAGTATAAATATCGTAGACAAATGTATTTAAGGCTCATCTGGGTGAAAATAATATTATTTATTTTGATTAAGAAAATAAGCCACAGATTCGATAAGAGTAGATAAGAAAGCACAAATAAAAGTGAAAGAAGAAAAAGTTTATAGTTTTTTTTGTTCGAAGTATTCACTAGAGAGTGGCTAAAGAGTGCTGCGACAAAAAACGCATCTGCAATGCCAAGTAGTAATGCTGCGATAAAACCCAGTGTATTGAAAAAGCCTAGATGATAAAGTGTCACTAAGACCACTCCAACGGGTATCAGAGCCCCTAATGCGATATAGGCCTTACTAAAATAGTAAAGATGCTGTTTTTGCGTACTCATACTGATTATCTTCTCATGACAGTCCGATGATTAATTTTAAACAAATTGATAAATATATCAATAGGTTATCTTTATTGCTGATATAGAGCGGTTTTTTCTGTCTGCGTGATGAGCTGAACTCGTCTAAACTTTCAATAAATAAGTAATTTTAAACTGATTGTATATGGATATTTCATCATTTTTACAGTTAATGGTAGAGAAAGGGGCATCTGATCTTTTTTTTAGTGTGGGGGCGCCAGTACAAATAAAGATTGAGGGCGTGACCACACCAGTCAGTAAAGCGTCTATTCAATCACATCAAATGCATGAAATGGCCTACTCGTTGATGAATGATAAGCAGCAAATTGAGTTTGAAGAAGAGCTAGAGCTTAATATTGGACTATCGATGAAAGGGTTAGGACGATTTCGTATTAACTTTTTTAGACAACGTGGTGAAGTCGCTATGGTGGTTCGCTATATTAAGGGGGAAATTCCATCGGTAGAGGCATTAAATTTGCCACTTATTTTAAAAGAAGTCATCATGGAAATGCGAGGGCTGGTGCTTTTGGTGGGAGCGACAGGTAGTGGTAAATCAACAACACTCGCAGCGATGATAGATCACCGTAATCAGCATCACGCAGGTCATATTTTAACGGTTGAAGATCCAATAGAGTTTCTCCATAAGCATAAAAAGTCGATAGTTGATCAACGTGAAATTGGCCTGGATACACACTCTTATGAAAATGCACTGAAAAATGCGATGCGTGAAGCGCCTGATGTAATTTTAATTGGTGAAATTCGAGATAGAGATACCATGAAGCATGCTCTTGCTTATGCAGAAACAGGGCACTTATGTATTTCTACGCTGCACGCTAATAATGCTAATCAAGCGATGGATAGAATTATTAATTTTTTTCCTGAAGATGCACGCCATCAATTATTACTCGATTTATCTTTAAATTTAAAGGCAATTATTTCACAGCGTCTCATTCCAGGTGTGAAATCCAAACGGGTACCCGCTGTGGAGGTTTTATTAAACTCACCTTATGTATCTGATTTGATAGAGAAAGGAAAAATAGACGAAATAAAAGATGTGATGAAGCGCTCAAAAGATGTGGGTATGCAAACTTTTGATCAAGCACTCTATGAACTATATAAAAATCAAGATATTACCGAAGAAAATGCCTTAAGATTTGCTGACTCAAAAAACAATCTTGGGCTTGAAATTCGCATGAATCAGGAGCGAGACTTTAGCGATAAAGATGGCGACTTTAAGCTCGACAAAGATGATGATCTTTCATCCGTATAACCCATCCATTCACCATATATCCTTATCCTTTCATAACGCATGTTTTTTTATGGGCAATAGGCTATAATAGTGATCACAATGGTTTTATATTGGCTATAAATCATGCCCAACCCAGTGGATAAAGAGATAATCATTGTCGGTGCCGGACCAATGGCGCTTTATTTGGCGATACGCTTAAGGCAAGAGGGAATTAAAGCATCAGATATTTTAATTATTGATCCTAGGGCAGGAGAATACTATCGCCCAGGGCATATCAATGCTGATATTTTTCAAAAAATGGCAAGCCTACTGATTGCACATGGAGCCGGCTCTTTAAACCTTGCTGGTTTAAGACCTTCTAATGCTATGCATATTAAGGAAATGGAGCGTGGTCTTTACGAAATTTTAAAGCGTGATTATGGTGTTGATGTCAGCAAAAAGCGTTTTATTAGTTTGACAGGTCATCAAAAACAGCTGACGGTTGAAGATGTAGCTTCAAAAGCTCAAGGTGAGACTGAAACACTGTCAGCTCAACATGTGTTTGACGTTACTGGAGTAAGAAGAGCAGTTTGTCATAGTGTTAACCAAGTATTATCTAATCGAGGAAAAGAGGCCTTTTTTCAGATTAAAAATGTCTATCAGCATGTCATTATTCCACATCATTTGGTTGCAAATATTTCTATAGATAGCAGTAAAGCGATTGTATTCGATACTCGTCTTTCTATGACAGAAAAACCATATTTTACAAATAAGCGCGAAGAATTTTTTGCGATGGAGCAGCTTAGAAGCTATGGTTGGAAACGTGCTGTCTTCCCCACGTTCTACCACAAAGAGTTTGATACGAAGTCAGCTAGTCAAAGGGAAGGAATGCAAAAGTACTGCTTTTACATGGAGGCCCCATCTACTTTGCCTAAAGAAAAGTATGATGAATATATTACTTTTATGTTGCGTGTTTATTCTTATGGTTCTGTTAGCTCCTTTAAGCATTTAAAGGACTCTCGAAATCCAGCTAAGGCTTTAAGTAAACGAAAAGTTAGAGTGCAGCATTATGAGATCAGTCCAACATGGATTGAAAATTATGGTGGGCTATCTGGTGATGATGACTTTCCAACAGTTATTCCCATTGGTGATGCACAAATTACTCCAGATTCTAGAAAAGCGCACGGTGTAAAAGATGGCTTAGATAGAGTAGAAGATTTTTTTTCAAGCATTACCATTTCTGAGTTAGGCTCATGGGATAAAAGAACGGCTCCACAAATCGTTAATTTTGATAATGATGAATATGTAGCCGAGGCTCAAGGTAGCATGGATCAGCACAAGCGAGAGCTGATTGAAATGCAACAAGAAAGAGAGAGCAATGAGAGACAGCAGGTCAATAGTCTAATAGAGGCATATAAACAAGAAGATCCAACAGGTGAAAATCTTGAGATACAAGAAACGCTTAGAACTTTTAAAGCAATTGATGCGTATTATCAAAGTGAAACACTTTTTGATAGCTTAAATATTTCCAAAGCAAGAGAAGGAAACTTTGGCAAGCATAACAGTTTTGATAAAGCCCAGTCCCTCTTAAAGCAAGTCATTGATAACTTGTCTTCTATTGATTTTTCTTATGAAGTCAATAACGCTCTTAAGCGTATGATGAAATTAAGTGATGTTTACAAAGATGCGGGGAAAACAGTCTTTAAAAAAGGTGAATATGCAAAAGCAGCAGACTATTTTGAGCGCTCTTTAGCGATATTAGATGATATGGGTGAACATTTAGAAGATAAAGAAGCGCGTACCTTAAATACGATGACCTTACTTAGTAATTTACTTATTTCTCATATCAACAATAAACATTACGATGCAGCTATTTCCTTTGGTGAGCGCGCGTTCACCTTAATGCAGTCGTCCTCTGTCGATGATGCAATTGATACAAACATTGTAGGGAAAATTAATCTTCGTTTCCTTAAAGCACATATAGAAAAAGTATTGAGTACAAAAAATACTGTGGTAGCGAAAGATATTTTGGCAAACTTTGAGCAAAGTCACTATCGAGCGTTTTCTAAACCAATGTTAAAAAAATTGGCGGAAGATTTAAAAGTATTAGCCAAAGATTATTTTAAGACTTCAAGTATGCCTAATCATTATGCTGCCGCTCTAGTAAGTTATGAGTTATCCTTGGCATTTTTAAAAGAGGCAACAAATGGAAATGAAAAAATAGAGCCTTTATTCTACATGCAGCTGGAGGCAAATATTCTTTTGTGTCACTTAAAGTCTGCAGACTTTTTTAAAGCCATTGAGTTTGGCACAGGGCTTATCGAAAAATACGCAAAAACTGATTTTGATGGCGGCGCTGATTTATTTGTTAAAATAAAATTTCGGTTGGTGAGTGCGCTATTACAACAAGTTAAGGCCTCTACAGGTGCAGAAGATGAATTGCTCACAAAAGCTCAAGCATTGATAGATAGCTTACCAAGTGAGCAACAGCACACCTTAACCCCTTTACTGAAAGAAGCTGAAACCAGACAAAGGGAAAAGGAGATAGGTGAAGAAGCGCATCAAGCTAAATCTCAAAAAAATGCTTAGACGGCTAGTTGATAACACCTTTATCAAAACGGGAAACTCTCTATTTTTCAAATACTGTGTACTTCCTGCTTGCGACTTCTACTCTTTTAAAATATATAACTGCCCAATTAGAAGCTGGCCAGCCGATTAACTGGACCAGCACATTTGAAATTATTAAGATTTTGGAGTGTAAGATGACTAAAGATTCTATCAAAGATCAATATAAATTAACGCCAGAAGGATCTGAGCTAGGCGATAATTCTTCCTATGATTCAAGCTACAATCCTCAACGCCTATATCCTATACCAAGAAAAGCTAAACGAGATGAAATAGGTGTCAAATCAGATAACTTGCCTTTTTATGGCTATGATTGTTGGAATCATTATGAGGTCTCATGGTTAAACGGAAAAGGCAAACCCATGGTAGCGATAGCTGAAATTCAATATGACTGTCACACACCATTTATCGTAGAGTCTAAATCGTTAAAGTTGTACTTTAATTCCTTAAATAACACCTGCTTTGACTCTGTAGAAAAAGTCACTGAAGTAGTTAAGAAAGATTTAGAAAAAATATTAGAAGGAGAGGTTAAGCTACACATTCAATTGTTACACCAGCTTCCAAAGTCATTTCAGCTTAACAGTTCATTTGCAGGTATATGCTTAGATGTTCTCGATGTTAATTGCAATGAATACCTGATCAATCCAGGCTACCTATCTACCATTTCAGAAAGCCAAGTTACTGAAAGCCTCTTCTCAGATTGCTTGAAATCGAACTGTCTTGTAACAAACCAGCCAGACTGGGGCAGTGTTCAAATCCAATATACTGGAAAGAAAATCAACCATGAAGGACTTTTAAAATATATTGTGTCTTTTCGAAACCATAATGAGTTTCATGAGCAATGCATTGAGAGAATTTTTGTTGATATTATGGAGCACTGTAAGCCAGAAAAGTTGACTGTATATGGGCGCTATACTCGTAGAGGTGGCATTGATATTAATCCTTATCGATCAACAGAAGCAATACTTCCAGAGAGGCAGGGTGATAGATTGATAAGGCAATAATCAATTGAATCCATCTTGGTGAATTCAACTCATCAGTGCATCTTTTTTGGCTCAATGTAATTTACAACGCAACCCCTTCAGCCAAGCACGTGCGCAATGATAAAAAGGGACATGAAGTTGGTATGAATCAAGCCTAGAAGTTGCGACTTTTATACCCAATGGAAATGAACAGGCATGGTTTTGAGCTTCGATTGGGCATGTTAACCGAGGTCGTATTTTTTACCTTATTCGCTAAGCGCTCTAAAACCAATGGTTTCCATTGCTTTAGGGCCAATAGCGTCAACATCATATAGTGTTCGTCCTGAAGTGCCACTGGGCCTGCTTACTTGAGACCAGCTATTACCATCAAAATGATAGGTTCGGCCACCACCGCCGACTATCCAGGCATTGGTTGGACTAATAACGACAACGCCGTAAAGAGTAATGTTATTGCCGCCAAAAGCACCTCCGGGATTTCGTTGGCCGTTGTTCCAGCTACCATTAGAATAAGTGTATACGTAACTCCTATCGCCCACTGCAAATCCAAAGTCAGCAAGACCATCACCATTGGTATCAATCATAGAAATTGCACGCATGCGACGAGTGGTTATTTTTCTTGAAGAAATTTGCCAAGAGCCATTGTAATAGCGAATAATTTCGCCTTGATTACCGCTTCGTCTTCTTCCTGCAGTCCACGCCTCAATAGGTTGACTGTTACCATTAGGTATTAGAGAAAGTGCATAGATCTGTCCAATCGTATTGGTGTTGACTACCGAGTCCTGCCATCTGGAGCCATTATAGATGAGAATGAGTCCATCAGAGCTTCGTCCTCCCACCGCAAAGCCAAAATCACCTGTTCCATTGGTATTGTTATAGGCTAAGACGTTAACGGCATAAAGTGTTCGCTCATTATTACTAGCACTGGTTGAATAACGCCGCCCACCACAAGAAGAAGAGGTTTGTAAACGGCACCAACTGCTTCCATCCCAACGAAAAATATTCATACTACTACCTGAGCGTGCACCAACGGCCCACGCTTCATTTTGCGAGACCATATTGACGCCGTATAAATTGACATTGCCCACGTTTGAGTTTTCTGAACTCCAGGTGCCATGATGTAAATGTTCAATACGTAGTTGTCCGGAGGTTGTATCGCCTACAGCAAAACCTTCATGATAGTTTAATAGAGAAACGGCGCGATAACGATTGCTAGAACTTGTCTGAGAACGCATTGAGCGCCATGCGTTCTCATTATTAGGATGATTGTACTGCCAAAAAGTGTATCGATCGCCCACGGTATATGCCATTGATAAGGGGGCGGCTTTGACAATACTACGTTGGCTCAGGGGCGTTGATGGTGAGGCGCCATCACCTTGTATAGAGCACAGTAATTGACTAGCAACGGCTCCACTAGAGTGGCTTGTTGCTCTCGTATGAGAAACACCACGGTTAAGAATACTAAGCGACGAGCCGCTGTTGTGTTTGTAATCAATAATCTCTCTATCGATCATCACTCGTCCTTGTGGTGCAAAAACAGTGCTATTACTCACAGATATGCTGTTGACGCTACTGGATATTGAACCGCTTAATGTGCTCGAAGCAAAAAGCGGATTCACCGTGTAATGACTAGAGGTCGCTTTTGTGGTGGTCGCGAGCCCGAACGGCATCGACTTATTGTTGCTAAGATTACTACAGGTAATATCCTGAGATAGTTGATAGGCGCCTTCTTGAACGGCTGTATCGGCCAGCGCTAATGCTCTAGATTGTGCAATCATATGCGCGCTCATAGCAGTCTTTGTGGAAAACAAATAAACTAAGGTTTGCAATAAAATGCTAAAAATAACAATCAGGAAAATCGCAATCAGTGTTAAATAGCCATATGCGTTACGCTTTAATGTACTCATGAGAGATTTTCCATAAATGTGGCTTCTTGAAGGCTAAAACTTGTTTCAGAATTAGCTAGTGTCAGGGCGATGATCACAACCCTTACTTGATTAGGCGTACTCGTTACATTTAAATTGGCATCGTAATATTTGAAGCTTAAGCTAGAAGCTTCATCGGTAAGTGGTTGAAAACCACCAGAATTTTCTTGACGCTCAACGTTATTTGTATTTAATCGATAAGTGATGGTGTTTCCATCAAAATCATTAAAGCTTATTTGGGAATTTGCAATGCTTGATAAACTTTTTGCTGAGATAAGCTCTTTACCCATACGTGCTATGGTAAGGCTTGCTTTACTGGTGATCGTGGATATTTCTTTTGCGGTTTGATACTGTGCGATACTTGCTCTTAAAATCGGATTAATGATGGCGGTCATAATGCCAATTAACGTTAGCGTTATGATGATTTCTGTAAGTGTAAATCCATACTCATAAGAAGCTTTCCTATCCTTCATAATCAACAGCCTCATAGTTCATGATAAAGCTTTCATGTTCTCCAGTTACAGTGATGGTTATACGCTTTCTTGATGAGATACCAGTAGGGTTGGGAGCATTAACAACTAAGTTATGGCTAGAAGCAAAACTTGAAAGTTCCTGACAGGCCGCAAGCGAAGGTGTATTTTGACAAGGATCAGAAACACCACTATATCCGTTTACTATACGACTTAGACGAATGACGGCTAAGTGACTTCTAGCTAGCGATGCCGCTTGAATTTGCTCATTGGGTAGGGCAGAAAAAGTAGCACTTTTTTGTATAGCAACCATGGTGCCAGCAATAATAACACCGATTATCACCATAAAAGTTGTGATTTCGATTAGTGTAAAGCCTTTTTCCTGTATATATTGCTTAGCTTTCACGGGAAAATCCTGTTTGTGCATAAAGTGTGATGATTTTACTTTCACTGCTGTTTGCGACAGTAAAAGTTAAATCACTGCTTATGGGTACCCCACCTACCGATGGCACTCCTAAAGCACTAAATACAACGGTTGTTTGTGGGCTAATACTGGTACCACTAGGAACGGTTGTTGCCGAAAGGCCTGAGACTGGATGTTGATAGGCGCCACTGCTTGTTGAAAATATTTGCTGTCCTGATGAGGTAATAACGATGTTATAGCTTTCGTTCATTGATAAAGCGAGCAGTTGTGTTAGACGGATATCAGCGAGTAAGGAATTGCTCGCTCGTAGTACATCAAATGATTTATCAGATAGCATTCTAGGAATGGCAATAGCTGCAATGATAGCCGCAATGAGCATAACTGAGACCAGTTCAATAAGCGTGACGCCTTGATTCCTTGGCAGTGGAGTAGACATGAGATCCTTAATAACTTTAAGTATTATGGAATACCATTTCCAATATTAAAGATCATATATTAATATAGAGAGCTTATAAGGACAAATATGGCTGCAATGAATGCAATGGCTAACGTTTATCAAGAAAAAGCCTAAATATGATTTAGCGGTATCAATTGGTGATGATCATATTTCAATGATAGGTCTTGATAAGGGCAGGATTTTTTTTACACGCACACAAAGTGTGACTGAAGATAAACCCGCTTCACTTGAGTACTTTTTGCAAGAGGTCACTAGAGCACATCAATTGACCCCAAGCCGTGTTTTTTTGGTTTTGGATTATACCCAATATCAACTATTGATGACTGACTCATTAGAGATGAGTGCCGATGATTTGCCAAATGCTCTAAAATGGAAAGTTAAAGATCTTTTAGAGTATGAGGTTGATGATGCCTTGGTTGATGCGTTTGTGGTACCTCCACACGGTAATGCAAAGCGATTGAAAAAAGCCTTTGTAACTGTCACCAGTCTAAAGCGTATAAAGACATTTCAAGAAATATTTAGTTCCTATGGCTTTTATTTATCATTAGTGACGGTCTCTTTGCTTGCTGAGAGAGATTATTTGCTTTTACTTCCTGACAATAAGGGGACAGATATTTTAGTGAGTTTTTGTGCAGAATATTGTTACATTAGCTTAATTAATGCTGGAGATGTTTATTTTGTGCGTAAAATTATTAATCAAGGCGGTGACTCTCTATTATCTGTTACAGAAGATGGTCAGTGTGAACTAACATTGGAACTACAAAGGAGCATGGATTATTGTCAAAGCAGCTTAAAGCTTCCTGATGTTAAGCGTGTGTTCATTTCTCCAACACTCCCCGTTCCTAAAAATATTTTAGCGTCAATACAAAATACACTGAATGTTTCTGTAGAAGGTATTGACTTAAGTTCTTATTTTTCCGCAATAGACGCTAGTGATGGTCAAGACTTTGTAAACTATTGGTATGCACTAGGTGCCATTTCATCAAAATTAAAAATGATGGAGCGAGATTTTGATGCAGCAAGTTAATTTTCTTAAGCGTATTGTTGTAAAAAAAGAGCCATTTAATACATCAGAATTTTTTTTAGTTTGTCTGGGTTTTTTTATTATTTTATCTTTAGTTAGCTCATATAAGTTTGTGCGCTATTTGTTTCAGTTGTCTTCATATGCTTCACTACAACAAGAGGAGCAGGTTTTACACCGAGAGATTAATCAATTAGCAATTGAGCACCCTATTATTGCTAAAGAAAGAGACTTGTTAAGTCGGGTTCATCAATTAAATGATCAATTAATTGATCGCATTAATGTCTATAAACGATTGACTAAGGCGGAATTAAAAACTGGTTTTTCATCTTATTTAACAATCTTGTCACAAAAAGTTCCTTCGTCAGTATCGTTAGAGCGGATTTATATATCGCAAGAGAAGAATAATATTGTATTAAAAGGTGTTGCTTATAAACCAAACAGTGTTACAGAAATGGTTGCAGCGCTTTATGCAGTACCGCTGTTTAAAGTTAATCCGTTCCAAAAATACGATATTATCACAGCAAAAAATAAAGTGATTTTTCAGATAGCGTCGAATACTTATCGCTATGAGGTACAGCCTGAGATATCAGAGAAAAAAGATAAAAGTAATCAAGCATAGTTAAGGATTGATTCGGAGAAAGCGCCCGCATGTTAACACAATATATTCATAAGCTTTATCAGATGGTTGATAATTTGTCCTTGCGAGAACGAGTTATCGTCGCCGTTGCGGTTGTTTTTTCAACGTATATGCTGTGGAGTCATATTGTTTTTGATTGGCAAAACAGCTTAATAAGCGGAAAATTAAACAGCATGGAGCTTAAGGAAAAAACAGTTTCCAGCCTTAAAGATGAGATCTCTAGGATCAGAGAGGCTATAAAAGATCCCGCACACCACAGCTTAAGAAAACAATATATTGCTTTACAAGAACAGATAGCAAAGACAAACCACCGCATGCAAAACTACAAGCAGCAGGTGATCGCTAAAGAGCAAGTATATCAAGTGATTAATGAAGTGTTAAAAGACATCCAAAATGTAACACTGGTTTCTTTTGCAAGCGTTGACGAAAGTGATACTGAGACCGATACAACAAAAGAAGAGCCGGCAAAAGCGACATTGTCTCCGATGGATGTTAACATGAAACGATATAAGCTGGTTGTTCGTGGTGATTATTTTGCTGTTACTCATTATTTGGACAAGTTAGAGCAGCAAGGTTGGCAGTTTTATTGGCAAGAGTTAGAGTATCGTGTCAACAAATATCCTTTTGCGACAGTAACCGTTTATTTTCATACATTGGTGAAGTGATATGAAAAATATATTGATAGTTTTTTGTTGCCTGCTAGTGTCTGCCCAAATATGGGCTAGACATGATCCAACCGCACCTATGTTTGAAAGTAGTGATACTGATGGGCAGATACGGGTTGAAGGGATTTTTATTACACCGAGTAAAAGGCTCGCGCTTATTTCTGGTAAATATTATGTTGTCGGTGACAACATAAATGGTGATAAGATAACAGCAATATTAAGGGATAAAGTGGTTATATACTCAAAACAGGAAAAAAAAGTTTATCCACTGACTAAAAAAATACGGAATATTAAATGAAGCGTTGGATCTGGTTTGCTATTTTAATCATATGTAGTTGTACGACACATCAACCTATCAATGGGTTGGCCGTTGATGAGATGAATGCAACCCTTTTAACTGCAGCTGATAAAAATATGCGCTTAGATGCAAAAGGGCGGCATAGAGCATTACCTTCAGATATTTCTAACGCGCTTATGCCTAAAATGTATCATCCATATCAGAAGCCTCACCAGCAGCGTTTTGATATTGCCGTTGAGAATGTGCCGGCAAAAACGTTCTTTATGGGGTTGGTTAAAGGTACATCTTATAATATGGTTGTTAGTCCAGATGTCACTGGGAACATTACGCTAACATTAAGCCAAGTGACCATTCCACAGGTTTTACAGACGCTTGAAGATGTTTATGGTTATGCCTACAAACAAACCCCGGCGGGCTTTCAAATACTATCAAATCAATTAAAAACGAAAGTTTATGCGGTAAACTATCTTGAGCTGGAGCGTAAAGGACGCTCGTTTATGCAAATCAGTTCAGGGCAAGTCTCGCAAGCAAATCAAAATAATACCCAGGGTAATAATCTAAATTCTGGCTCAACTTCTGGCAACAATAATAATCAAAATGCGCAGCAAACCAGTTCTATTGGGGACGTGGAAAGTAAAAGTACAATAAATTTTTGGAAAGAGATGCAAAAGTCTCTAGAAAATATTATTGGCAAGGATAAGGGACGCTCAGTGACAGTAAATCCTTTAGCAGGCGTCGTGGTTGTTAGAGCGTATCCGGTAGAATTAAAGGATGTTGAAGCTTATTTAGATAGTGTGCAAAACAATATGGACAGGCAGGTGATGTTGGAGGCTAAAATTTTAGAAATTCAGCTGAATCATCAATATGAAGCAGGCATTGATTGGAAGATTTTTGGAGCCTCATTGAACGCCTTAAGTAATTTTCCCTTTGTCAGTATTACTGATTCTAAATTCCCTTCAGCTTACACCACTGAAATAAACTGGAATCGCAATTTTACTCAAACCATTCGTGCACTTTCAGAGCAAGGTAATGTACAAGTGTTGTCTAGCCCAAGAATTTCGACTATGAATAATCAAAAGGCGGTCATTAAAGTTGGGAGTGATGAGTTTTTTGTCACTAATGTATCAACCGCGGTAACTTCAACAGTAAACTCTACAACTCCAACTCAAGATGTTCAGCTGACTCCATTTTTTTCAGGTATTACCTTGGATGTAACACCACAAATTGACACTTCAGGTAATGTTACTCTTCATATTCATCCCTCAGTCAGTCAAGTGGTTGACCAACAAAAAGAGGTGGATTTAGGTACCGATCAAAAGTTAGTACTCCCTGTTGCAAAAAGTACAGTTAGAGAGTCTGATACGGTTGTTCATGCCAGAGACTCTGAAGTTATAGTCATAGGTGGTTTAATGCAAAATAGCTCAGATGAAGCATTAGCAGGCTTACCATTTGTTACTAATATGCCTTTTCTCGGAAGCTTATTTCGTCATACTAAACAAACCTCAAAGAAAAGTGAGCTGGTTATTTTACTTAAACCAACAGTGATTAAACGCCGTGTTTGGTCTAAGGCGATTACGAATGCTCAGCAGCGAATAGTAGGATTGAAGCGAGGTATGCATTTTGGTGATAGACCTGATGTGTTTGGTACCGAAGGTGAGCGTCCAATAAAGTATGGGCCTGTTAGTGGTATTTATAAAACACCTAAAAAACGCTGTTGTGGGGAATAAAATATGTATTTAGAACACTTTAAACTGAGTAAACCTCCCTTTTCACTGACACCTAATACTAGTTTTTACTGTGAGCTACCGACGCATCAAGAAGCATTAAATACGTTACTTTTAAGTTTAAATGGTGGTGAGGGGTTTATTAAAATTGTTGGTGAAGTAGGCACGGGTAAAACCTTATTGTGCCGGTTGTTGCTTAATACACTTGACGAGACTTATGTCACCGCCTATATACCTAATCCAGATTTGTCTGCTGAAAGCCTAAGGCGTGCTGTGTTAAAGGAATTGGGTGTTGAGCAGGTTGAAGAGATACCCGCACATAGTTTGACAGATCAAATCAATCAGCGGTTGCTCACCATTCATAAAGAAGGTCGAAAGGTTGTTTTGCTTGTTGATGAAGCACAAACCATGACGGAATCAAGTCTAGAGGCCGTACGCTTATTAACTAATTTAGAAACAGAGCAGGCTAAGTTATTACAAGTGGTTTTATTTGGGCAGCCGGAACTGGATGTCAAATTGCAAGCTTTGAGCTTAAGACAGTTAAAACAGCGTATCACTTTCTCTTACTATTTAAAGCCACTAAAAGAGCGAGAAATGGAGGCTTATTTATGTCATCGGTTGGCAACAGCTGGTTATACTTATGGCGTTCTTTTTACAAAAAGGGCAAAAAAGTTACTTTATAAAGCAAGTGGTGGCTTGCCTCGAATCATGAACATTTTATGCCATAAAGCAATGTTAGCAGCTTACGGAAAGGGCGATGCTAATGTAAACAGAAAAGCTATTATGAAGGCGATTAAAGATACAGAATCAGTTCATTACAAACATTCTTACTCAATACCAATCACAATTGTGACTAGCATCGCGGCTGTATCAGTTGTTTTTTATATTTATTGGCGTTTAGGGATTTTCTCATGAGTCTTCTAAATGAGATGTTAAAGGACTTAGAAAAAAGTGCATCTAAAACCTCAAAGACCAAACCGGTCTTTTCGGAGGTAAAACAGCGTATGTTTTCTAGACAACTGTACGCTTATTTGAGGTATATTTTGCTTTCAGTCGTGCTTGCAAATGCTGTGATTATTATTTACTTATGGATGCATAAACCAGCTCATAAGGTAGCAAGTAATTTATATCAAATACCTAAACCTATTGCTCTAAAGATGAAACAAGAAAAGCAAAAGCTCAAAGAGCAACCTAAGGTTCAATTATCAAAAGTGTTGGATAAAAAACGACAGGTGCCTGTTGAAAAAACACCAAAGCTAAAAGATTTCTCATTGATTCGTAAACAAGAAAGCGTGGTTGAAGCTCAGTCAAAACCCATTAAAGTAGTGTCGGCTTTATCGAAAAGGGAGATGAGTCGCAACCAATACACTAAAGCACTCAGATTTTTCGACTCAGGAAAAATAGAGGAAGGTGAAGTTATTTTACAAACAATTATTGCTAATGATCCTTCATTTTATAAGGCTTGGCAGAGTCTTATTATTTCTATGATTGAGAATGAGCAATATGTTTTGGCGCTAAAGCAAGTTGCACTTGCTAGTAAATTGTTCCCAGCTGCAGTGGAAATTAATGAGTATCACGCAACGATACTCATGAAGCTCGGTAGAATACCTGAAAGTATTAAGGTGCTCAATGCCAGTCGCCCGGACTTTGAACATCATCCAAATTATTATGCACTACTTGCAGCACTTTATGAAAAAGTAGGCCAGGCACAAAAATCAGGTGAAATATATCAACAGTTGGTTAAAGTATTTCCTGAAAACACAAAGTTTTGGCTAGGTTTTGCCTTGGCTCTTGAGCAAACAAATCATGTTAATCAAGCATTGAGTGCTTATCAAAAAGTGACTGAAAATTATCAAAGCGAACCGGCACTGACAGCCTTTGCTCAACAGAGAATTGATAAGATAAGAGGGTGATATGAAAAAAATTCGCTTAGGTGAGTTATTACAAACCCAGGGTATCGTCACAGAGCAAGACTTAGAAGATGCTTATCAAACACAGTCACAAACAGGTGAAAAGCTCGGGCATATATTTATTGAAAAGGGCTTAATTAAAGAGCAGCAGCTTTATGAAATTCTTGCTCGACAACTAGGTCTTTCTTTTATTGATTTGAATAAATTTGAAATTGATAAAGATGCTGCAAGTTTATTATCTGAAACTCAAGCAAGACAGTACAAGGCGCTAGCAATTGGTGTAAAAGACGATAAATTACTCATCGCTCTTGCTGATCCCCTTGATGTCTACGCATTAGATGAGCTTAAAAAGATTTTGAGTCGTCCACTGGAGCAAGTCGTTGTATCAGAGTCACTATTATTGGCTAGGTTAGAAGAACTTTATCGTCATAGTGGTGAAATTACACATTTTGCAGAAGAGTTATCAGGTGAAGTAGAAGCCGGTAGTAATTTAGAGAGTATTTTTGGTGCTGATTTAGATGATGAAGATGCCCCGGTTGTACGTTTGCTCTTGTCTCTATTTAAAGATGCCGTTTTATCAGATGCTTCAGATATTCATATTGAGCCTGGTGAGAAATCATTAAGAATACGTTTTAGGGTCGATGGAATTTTGCAAGAAAATGTCCTTGATGATGTGCGTATTGCACGACCTCTGGTACAGCGCCTTAAAATGCGCGCAGGTTTAGATATATCAGAAAAGCGTGTTCCCCAAGATGGTCGTTTTGATATTAAGGTTAATGGTAAACAGTTTGATGTAAGAATGGCAACCATGCCAACGGTGTTTGGAGAAGCGGTGGTCATGAGGTTATTGGCACAGTCCTCCCCTGTGCTTTCATTTAATGATCTTGGTATGAGTGAGACAATGATTGCTGCTTTAGAGAGAGCTTATAAAAAACCTCATGGTATGTTGTTGGTCACTGGTCCGACGGGAAGTGGTAAAACCACGACGCTATATAGCATTTTAAATAAGCTTAATGTACCGAGTAAGAAAATTATCACTGTTGAAGATCCCGTTGAGTATCGATTACCTCGAATTAATCAAGTACAAGTGAATCGTAAAATAGACTTAGACTTTGCAAGAGTGTTACGCGCAATGCTACGTAATGATCCCGATGTCATTATGGTCGGTGAAATTAGAGACTTAGAAACGGCTCAGATTGCTCTTAGAGCAGCACTAACTGGTCACTTAGTTCTTGCAACAATCCATACTAACGATGTTATTACCTCTGCCTTTAGGCTGATTGATATTGGGGTTGAAGGCTATATGGTTGCCAGTAGTATTAATGCTGTTTTAGCACAGCGCTTGGTTAGGAAGCTCTGTGGATATTGCGCAAGTGACTATCAGCCCCTAACTGAAGAAATTGCATGGTTAAATATAAAAAAAGAAGAAAACTTGCCTACATTAAAAAATGCAGTAGGTTGTCAAAAGTGTCATCAGACAGGATATCATGGGCGTGTAGGTGTTTATGAGTTATTAGAGATGAATAATCAGCTTGCCTCTGTCTTAAGAGAAAATAACACCAAGGCCTTTGCTGAATTGGCTACTGAGCTTCCTGGCAGGCAGTCAATTAAAAGTCAAGTAGCTCAGTTGGTGATAGCCAAGCACACCTCTCTTGAAGAAGCCGCTCGTGTGCTTGGCGAAGTTAATGAAGATGGTGCTTAATGCCTGAGTACGCGTTCACAGCTCAAGATAAAAATGGCAAACTTGTTAAGGGTAAAAGGACAGCTAAGTCTTCAGTATCTCTTGCAGACGCGTTAGGAAAAGAAGGTATAATTCCAATCAATATTACTGAAGCTGCTAAAGCGAAAACGATTGATTTTAAGTTACCTTCTTTTTTCAAAAGAAGAATAAAACCAGAAGAGTTGCAGCTTTTTTGCCGTCAAATGCATACGTTGATAAAAACGGGTATACCAATCAATATTGCTGTAACGCGACTAATTCAAACTACTAAAGATAAAACATTTAAAAAAATCCTTGAGTCTATTCTTGTTGATTTAAATGCTGGTCGAACGTTAGAGTCGGCATTGATTAAATTTCCAGAAGCTTTTTCAACTTTGTTTATTAATATTATTAAAGTTGGTGAAGCCACTGGACAACTCGATACAGTTTTTTTACAGCTTTCTGATTACCTTGCCTTAGAAGTAGAAACAAAACAGAAAATTAAAGAGGCGATGCGTTACCCAGCGATAGTCTTAACAGCACTTTCAGTTGCATTGATTGTTTTAAATATCTTAGTGATTCCAACTTTTGTTAAAATGTTTGAGCGGTTTAAAACAACATTACCTTTACCTACACGTATTTTGATTAATACTTCTTGGTTTTTTACAACGTATTGGCCTTATCTATTAATTGCCACTTTCGTGTTATTTGGTGGTG
>JAUICE010000082.1 GCA_030428185.1 Gammaproteobacteria bacterium | reverse complement strand
GGTTGGCATAAATTCGCTCTCTTTTTTGCTTAAATTATTAATTATTAATAATTTGCACATTATGTTCTAATGTTGAACATTTTAGCATGGCAAAGAAAGAGTTGGCAAGGTTTAATTGATTATTTATTTAACGAATGGCGTTAAAGATATGCACATTGAACAAAATGTCCACCTGCTAAAATGAGTAGGCGCAGATGAGATGGCAATCGCAACGGTAGGTTTTGGTATGACTCTCATGCTTGAAAACGCAAAAATAAATACTTATACCTTGAAAATTAACCTTGAAATCAATTTTAGGCGTCCATCACTTTAGCTGCTTTGTTGTACTTCGCACTTGAAAAGGCCATTTTTGAAACAGCCTGCGGAAGTAAGTTCGAAGTCGAAAGATACTTTCGTTTTAAAGTGATACTACAGGTATAAATACATACCCGTAGCCTCAGCAGAAAACCTTGCCATCACGACTCAACTTTACAGATAGCTGGAAGTGTTGCTTGCACTGTTGTTTGAGTTAAATCTAATAGCTCTCTTATTGCAACAAAATACATTGTGTAGTTAAGCGATGAAGAAGATCGTAGCTCGGCGAGCATATACTGCCAACGTGAAATTAATGGCTCATATTGTTTTTCCCACCTTTCTAATACTTGATCTAGCGTTTCATTACTCTGGCGATCACGTAAAATACCAGCGGTTAATTGTCTTTGTTGATAATCTAAATCATCACGAAGTGCTTCTCTAGATAATACCTCCCAGTGTGTCTCAGAAGGATGAATAATGACGTTACGACGCACCCAATTTAAATCAAGCTTTTCAGATAAAGTGAAGTAAACTTTCGTTACATCCTCAATAGATGAGCCTAAGTCAAGTGCGCTATCAATAATATCTAACGCTGAAAACAAAAAGCGTATCTGTACAATTTCCATTGCAACATCTTGAGGAACACGTTTAGCCACTAAATCTTTGATATCCTGCTCAAAAACTGGTCTATAGGTATCAGATATATTATTTAAAATAGTCTGTTTAAGTTTATCAACCCCTTCACCATAGAGTTTAATATTTTCAGCTACATCTAATTCTTTTCTTTTATTGCGCAATAACCAGCGTGTTGAACGTCGTAATAGTCTTGAAAACTGCATCATTAGGTCAAGTTGTAACTCACTATCGATTTTATTATCCAATGCCTCAAGCATAGTCCATTGCTGCTCCATAGAAAAAATAGTTCTAACAATGATATATGCTCTTACAATTGCAGAAACAGGTGCCCCAGTCTCATCTTGTAGACGATAGACAAAGGTAAATCCTACTTCGTTAACTATCATTGAGCTTAGCTTGGTCGCTAGAATTTCATGGCGAAGCTTGTGTCGATTAATTTCATCAGAAAATTTCTCTTGCAGCTGTTTTGGAAATGCTTCAACTAAGAATCGAGTTAAACCGTGATCATCTGTTACGCTTGAAGCTAAAATTTTCTCCTTAAGATAGATTTTAGAGTAACATAAAAGTACAGAAATTCCTGGGGTTAATAAACCCTTACCCAGTAGCTTTCGCTCTTGGAGTGAATTTTGATCTGGAATAAATTCCAAAATTCTATCAAGCTTGCCTTCCTTCTCTAAGAAATCAATATATCGAGCGTGAAGTTCAATATTTTTAAGTGACTGACGAAGCGCAATGCTAATGGCTAAAGTTTGCTTATAGTTATTTTTTAACACTAAAGCTTCTACATCTTCGGTCATATTGACCAATAATGCATTACGTTGTTTTAGTGTCATATCACCATTTTCAACTGCACCATTTAATAATATTTTAATATTGACCTCATTATCAGAACAATCAACTCCAGCAGAGTTGTCTATGAAGTCTGTATAAATAGCACCACCAGATAAAGCATACTCAATTCTTCCTAATTGAGTTAACCCCAGGTTACCGCCTTCACCTATCACGCGACATCTTAACTCATCGCCATTAACTCTAATAACATCATTCGTTCTATCTCCAGCATCATCATGGCTTTCTGAGCGTGCTTTAACAAAAGTACCAATACCTCCGTTCCATAACAGATCAACCTTAGACTTTAACATGACTTTGATCAAATCATCAGGCTCTATCTTATCAACTTCCAGCCCAAAGCACTGTTTAATCTCAGGCGTTAAGCGAATATACTTAGCTTTTCTACTAAAGACCCCTCCACCCTCAGAGATTAAATCCCTGTTATAATCATCCCAACTAGATCGCGGCAGACTAAACAAACGTTTTCTTTCAGAAAAGGAGCGGCTTGAATCAGGGGTTGGATCAAGGAAAATATGCATATGGTTAAATGCACCAACCAAACAAATATGTTCAGACAAAAGCATTCCATTACCAAAAACATCACCAGCCATATCACCTATACCGACTACAGTGACATCTTCGCCTTGAATATCAATGTTTAATTCTCTAAAATGTCGCTTTACAGATTCCCATGCACCTTTAGCTGTAATACCCATCTTTTTATGGTCATATCCATCGGAGCCACCTGATGCGAACGCATCCCCTAACCAAAAATCATATTCTTTAGATATTTCATTTGCGATGTCTGAAAATGTTGCCGTCCCTTTATCGGCAGCAACAACTAGATATGGATCATCCTCATCATAACATACAACATCTTTTGGTTTATGAATAACCTCTTTATCGTAGTTATCTGTTATATCGAGTAAACCACGAATAAATTGTTTATAACAATAAACCCCTTCAGTCATTATCTCTTCACGAGTTCCATCGCTAGGTAACCTTTTGGGAACAAAACCACCTTTTGCTCCGCTAGGAACAATCACTGCATTCTTCACTTGCTGTGCTTTCATTAACCCAAGTACTTCTGTGCGAAAATCTTCTCTTCTATCCGACCATCGAAGTCCACCTCGTGCAACCTTACCCCCACGTAAATGTACACCTTCGAATCGAGGAGAGTAGACAAAAATCTCATATTGAGGAATAGGTTTAGGTATGCCAGGAATAAGCTCTGGTTTTATCTTAAATGACAGATAAGGCTTTTGATTAGCATCTCTTAGTTGTTGATAATAGTTAGTTCTAAGCGTTGCTACAATCAGATCCAAATATCGTCTTAAAATCTTATCCTCATCAAGATTAATAACCAACTCAAATTGCTCATTAAGCTCTTCAGTTATGTGCTTAATTCGTTTATTTCTGCCTTTGATGTCATCTGGTGAAAATTTCAACTCAAATAACTCAGTGAATTTTTGGGCAATATGAGTGTTATTTATAAGCGCCGACTCAATATAATCTTGAGAGAATGTAAACCGAATTTGTTTTAAATACTTCGCATAAGCTCTTAACACCGATACTGAATGCCAAGTTAGACCTGCTGCTAAAATCAACTGATTAAACTTATCACTTTCAGAGCGCTTATACCAAACAGCTAGAAACGCTTCTTCAAAGCGCTCTCGCAATTCCTCAACGTTTAATTCTGAATTCTCATCATAAATCATCACAAAATCGTTAATCCAGACATGATGCTTATTATCAATTTCTATCGAGTAAGGTCTTTCACTGATGATACGCAGTCCCAAGTCTTCTAAAATTGGAATGACATCTGATAAAGGAACGGTTTCATTCAAACAATATATTTTGAAACGCAACTGTTTGGATATGTCTCCAATAGGACGATAAAAATTTAGTCTAATGGGGGATATATCAGATAATCGCTCAATATGCTTAATATCGTAAACGGCTGTTCTAGCACTAAACGACTCTTGATAACTAATTGAAAAAGCCTCGTGATATTTCTGATAAAGTCTGTGACTTTCCTCTTCACCAAAGACTTCTAACAATGTTTGCTGAAGATAGTCCGACCAAGACTTCCCGACTTCTACGAGCTTTGCTTCAATTGCTTTAAAGTCATAGTCAGTTACTTCAGTACTTTTTAATCGAATAATAAAATGAATTCTTGCAAGCTCTGACTCAGAAAATTGAGTGGAGAATGAGCTTTCATCAGATTGAAATGCTTCGCATAATATCCTTTGCATTCTTTTTCTAAGCGTTGTATCAAATCGTTCTCGTGGCACAAACACTAAGCAAGAAATAAATCGCCCATAGACATCACGCCATGCAAACATACGAATACGTTGACGCTCTTGCATATAAAAAATACCCATGGCAATTTCAAATAGTGTGTCAATACTTGCTTGAAAAAGATCATCACGAGGGAGTGTATCCAAAATATTTTGCAAGACCTTACCAGCATGTGAGCGCGCATCAAAGCGTGATAATTTCATAATCTGCTGAACTTTACGTCTTAAAAATGGAATATGTTTTGGATTCGTATGATAGGCAATAGAAGTATATAACCCAATAATTCGTCGCTCTCCTATAACTTCATGCTTATCATTAAATTTCTTGATGCCTATATAATCCGTATAAGCAGGCCTATGTACGGTAGATCGTGTATTTGTTTTAGAAATAATGAGCAGTTCATTCGATAATGTTAAATCTCGTCCTTCAGGTGTCATTTTTGATACATTACGACTTCTGCCATTTTGTGCATCATCTCGTAATACACCCAGTCCGCTTTTAGAAACCGGTTTTAATATAACGCCTTGCTCTTTTTTTTCTAAGACATAATCACGCATACCTAAAAAGGTAAAATGATGATCTTCTAACCATGAAAGAAAGTCTTTCGACTCACTTAAATCCGAATGCGAAATAAAGTGGGCGTAATTATCAAGAGATTCGATAGTGTTTTTTATGTTTTGTCGCATTTCCTGCCAATCAATAACAGCACTACGATTATCTTCTAAAACAGTATCTAAATTTTGATGAAGAGATTCTAACAATGCTATGTCAGTTATTCTGTTAATTTGCATAAAGATAATGGCTTCATGCAAACAATCTTGTGATTCTTCATTGTCTGATAGTACTTTGGTAATTCTATTATCTTTATCACGACATACCTTCAATCCACCCATATGCACAATAAGATGCGAGGTAAGTTTCATACGGGTTATTTCCATATGAACTGTATCGACGAGAAAAGGCATATCTTGGTGAATAATTTCAACCACCGTATGTGTCGTTTGCCAACCATGACGTTCATAATCCGGGTTGTATATTCTGACCCTTTGCTCATCCTTACCTTTTTCATAGATAAGCACCCAGAAGTTCAACATTGCGGCCGTTAAATCTTCAATTTGCCAACTCAGTAAATCGTCTAAAGAAACCGTCTGTAACAGTTGTTTAACCATGATGTTGCAATTATCTGCTTGAGCTTTATCAAGCTTTTTATCAATGCTTTTAACAACAGCATCTATAATGGCATCTTTGCCTTGCTCAAACGGGTACGACACATTTCACCTCAAAATTACATAAGAAAACAAATCGACTGAATAGTCCAAGTATACTAAATCACAGCGATAAAACTATCGACATTCAATATAAAAAACACTATCTTATAGCGCAGTTTTTATCGATAAGATACCTTATTATGGACAGTAAAGATACACTTAGAGGATTCGGGAATCATATTTACTCTGAAGCGATAAAGAATGCTCTACCATTAACTCAAAACTCACCCCAAAAACCACCTCTAGGATTATACGCCGAGCAATTAAGCGGTACTGCATTTACTTCTCCAAGAGCTCAAAATAAAAAAACATGGTGTTATCGATTATATCCCTCAGTCATACATCAAGCATTTAGCCCAATTTCGCATCCTCACCTAACAGATGTAAACCTCATACCAAACCCGAATCAAATTCGCTTCAAAGCATTTGAGCTCTCAGAGGCTAAGCTTGATTTTATAGACTCATTAATAACTATAGCCGGACATAACACTGCATCCATATATCTGTTTTTATTGAATAAAACCATGGATTCTCGCTATTTCTATAACGCTGACGGGGATTTATTGATAGCTCCTTACGCTGGTGAAATGACACTGTTCACCGAGTTTGGAGAACTATTACTAAAACCTAATGAAATTGCCGTAATCCCAAGAGGTATTGTTTTCAAGGTTATTTCAAATCATGCTCTAGGATATATATGTGAAAATAAGGGAGCACCTTTTATACTTCCTGAGCTCGGTCCAATCGGTGCAAACGGCTTAGCAAATCCCCTTGACTTTATACACCCAAATGCAAAGTTTGAGGAGCTTTCGGGGGATTTTACTCTAGTCTGCAAGTATCACAACCGACTTTGGCAAGCATCTATAGCGCATAGTCCCCTAAATGTCGTTGCTTTTAAGGGAAATTATCTACCCTATAAGTACGATTTAAGGCTGTTTAACACCATTAATACCGTAAGCTTTGATCACCCAGATCCCTCTATTTTCACTGTACTCACCTCACCAAGTTCTATACCTGGAACAGCAAATATTGACTTTGTTATCTTCTCTGATCGCTGGATGGTTGCGGAAAATACCTTCAGACCCCCCTATTTTCATCGTAATATTATGAGTGAATTCATGGGGTTAATAAAAGGTCAATATGATGCCAAAGGCGATGAGTTTCAAGTTGGTGGGTTT
>JAUICE010000081.1 GCA_030428185.1 Gammaproteobacteria bacterium | reverse complement strand
CAATCCGGTTGAAGAGCCGTGCACTTTGACAGGATAGCTATCACCAGGAACACCAAGGACTGCATTATAATCAACTGTACCGTATTGCATATCTAATGCAGCTCCAGCTGATAGATTATCGGTAAGCTGAATACTAACGCCCGGTGAAAGTTCAATAATTTGTAGCTGTGTTTTGGTGGCAGAAAATTTTAGATCTGTATTTTCTCCCCAGTCTGTTGCCAAACCGAACGGTGCAAAGATACCCACGCCCCAGGCAAGTCTGTCATTGACTTTCTTACTATAAAAAATAGAAGGAATAACCGTGTTTTTTGCTTGGTTCACAACATTGAGGTTTGTGCTGATATTAGAAAAGTCATCAATTCCATTTGAACCACTAAATTTGGAGTTGACGTGAATCAACGTACCACTGACATCCACTCTTGAGCCATTTAAATGAATCAGACCTGCTGGGTTATAGTACAGTGAGCTTGCATCATAGGCCTCTGCGCCAACACCGGCTGCATAGTCACCTGAGTTTTTTCCGCTGGCTTCACCAAAAATAGAATACGCAGCGGCCAGGGCGTGATTAGAGATGGACAATGATGCTAATGCTATCAAAATAGGTTTTATTTTAAATCTTCGACTTAACAAGGTAGACTCCTTAAAATTTCTCAAATACTGATTAATCCATTAACGATAAGGGAAACTTTAAAATTTCTTTACAAAAGGGCTGAAAATTATCTCGCCAATTTAGGGAAAAATCAATATCCAAATCGTAAAGAAATCTATTAGACTGACTTGCTATAGGAAATATAGGGTTTATTATGAACAGCTTAGCTGATAACGACGCACGAACACGTGCTTTAGATACTCGTCATTCATTTATCGTACAGGCACCTGCAGGCTCGGGAAAAACCTCTTTACTCACTTTACGCTTTCTTTCGTTATTAGCGACTGTAAATAATCCTGAAAAAATTATAGCCATCACCTTTACTAAAAAAGCAGCCAGTGAAATGAAAGAGCGGATCATTTCTGCGCTTTGTTTAGCCAATGGAGATAAACCCTCTGAAAGCTACCTATTACACCAATATGAACTGGCTATAAAAGTATTGGCACATGATAAAAAGCATCAATGGAATTTGCTTAAAAATCCTTCCCGTTTACGGATACAAACGATTGACTCGTTTTGCTTTTTCTTAACCTCAAAAATGCCTAAGCATGCTGAGGGCATTGGGTTTAGTCAAGTTGATGATGATCCCATTAGTATGTACCAAATTGCTTCAAGAAACTGTCTAAAAGATTATATGAACTCGACCGAGAGTAATGCGGCTGATTCATTATTGCGTTATTTTGCTAATAATGAACGGAGACTACAGGAATTGTTAGCAGCATTTCTACCCTTTAGGGATCAATGGCTGCCATTAGTGCTCAATCCAGATCATAGAGAAGAGCAAACTTTTAACGATACAGCTAACGAAATCAAAAAACATATTGTCAAAATAGTATCAGCTGAGTTGAGTCGTGAGTTATTAGATAAATTGAACATCATTGCTCAATACCGGAGTCAATTTATTAATGACAAGTTAGTTGATATCAATTATCAACAATTATCTTTTTTTGATGTGAGTAAAATTTCAAACTTACTACTATCAAAACAAAATAACTGGCGAAAGCGTTTTACAGTGAAAGAAGGTTTTCCCGCGATCTCAAGCTTTAAAAGAAAAGAAGAAAAAGAGAGCGCTAAATTTATAAAAGAAACATTGAATGATTTACTCAGTCATCTCATAAACAATGAGAAGTTATTATGCCACTTACAGATGGCAAAGCTACTCCCAAATTCCCCATATACATCGCAAGACCTCGTTTATACGCAAAATCTCTTTAATTTATTGCCTCGACTTGTTGCACATCTAAAACTTATATTCACTCAGCACGCTAAGGTAGATTTTACTGAAGTATCGATGATGGCAAGTTATGCGCTAGGTGATGATGAGCCAACTGCGCTAGATTTATATTTAGATTATAACATCGAACATTTACTTATTGATGAGTTTCAAGATACTTCGATAAACCAATTTGAGTTAATACAAAAGGTCACTCAACACTGGGAAAAAGATGATCATAAAACTTTGTTTATTGTTGGTGATCCAATGCAATCCATTTATCGGTTTAGACAAGCCGACGTCGGTGTTTTTCTCAATGCTAAAATACATGGCATAGGTGAAAAGCAACTCATCCCGTTGTATCTTAGCGTTAACTTTCGCTCACAAGCGCCTATTATCGATTGGATTAATCGCGTTTGCTCTGATATTTTCCCCAAGGAAGATGATGCCTATTTTGGAAGCGTTTGTTTTCATCACTCTCAAAGCATCAAAGATGGAGAGGCACATATTAACGCATTCTCATTTAACGATGAGATGGAGCAAGCGGCTTCAGTTTTAAATATTATTCAACAAAATCCAACTAAAGATATTGCTATACTGGTATCAACTCGTAATCAACTTAAAGCGATCACTCCCTTCTTGAGAGAAAATGGTATCAATATTAACGGTGTTGATTTAGAAAAATTAAGTAATACAGTAATAGTTAATACACTATTACAGCTGACCTGCTGCATATTATATCCTTATAAAAAACAATATATCCTTGCTTTATTGCAATCCCCACTATGTGGTATTAATTACGAAGAGCTATATGCCATCTCCCAATGTATAGGTGACAACCACTTTAAATGTCTTACTAAACATTTAACAGCTCTTAACCTAACAGATGAATCAAAACAGCGCGTCAATTACTTAATTGAGATCCTAACGCACTATGCATCATGGTGTTATAGAGAGCCCATACACTATATTGTTCAATCTTGTTTTAACGCATTAAACGGGCCAGCTCTAATCGGCAATAACCGTAATAATATTGAACTTTTTTTCAGTGTATTAGATCAATTTATAGGTTACCCAATTGATGTGGATTTATTAAAACATAAAGTGCTTAAATTATATTCTGAAGAAAAAAGTAATAGTCAAGTTACTCTTATGACTATCCATAAGTCCAAAGGATTAGAATTTGACATTGTCATTTTACCAAGCTTGCAAGCAACCAGCGGTAAATCTCAACAAAAACTATTTAAAAATATTGAAGTATTAGATGAACATAATCATAGACACTTACTGATCTCCCCAATCAAATCATCTTATGACGAAGAAAACCCCTTATATAATTTTATTGAATTCATAGAAAAACACAAAAATCAAAATGAAAAAAAACGCCTGCTTTATGTTGCCTTAACTCGAGCGAAAGAAGCCATTTATCTTATGAGCCACTCTTGCGACATCAATAAAGCATCAAAGCAAAGTTTTGTATCACTGTTAAAACCTCATGTAACATTTACAACAGATGAATGTATAGTCAGCAAAGCAGAAAAACCCTTATTAAGCTATCGATTAAAACAAAAGTACTTTGGTGCGGTAAAACTTGATCCCATAAACACCGCTTATCGAACAGAGATACAAAAGCATTACAATAAAGATAGTATTATTGGTACGTTTATTCACCTCGTATTATTAGAAATTGCAAATAAACATATTCAGACTTTTGAAGATATAAATACAAGCATCTGGAAAGCACAGCTTAGAGCTTTAAATTTGAGAAATCGAGATATCTCATTTGCAATGGAAAAAGCAAAAATAGCAATAAAAAATATGTTTGATTGTCCGGTAGGACAGTGGATTTTATCACCACATAAAGATGAACATAATGAATATCCATTATCAACACATAGCAGAAGTTACACTATTGATAGACTGTTTGTTGATGCAAATTATTTATGGATAATCGATTACAAAACTTCAAAATTCAAACAAAGTCAAATGACACCTTATATTGAGCAATTAGAAGGATATGCCGAACTCTGCGCACGACTAAAAAAGATATCGATAAATAATATTAAATTAGGGCTTTATTTTCCTTTATCAAAGACATTTGCATCTTGGGATGCCACTTGCATTGATACAACTTACTCTGTCAATGAACCAACACTGGCAGAGTAAGTTGATAATGCATCATAAATTAAATGTAAATGGATTACTAATCTCAGCATTTTTCTCAATCTGAGCTGCTTTTTCTTTATGATTCTCAATTAAATACTCTGTGACATCTGATTGTGAGTTAACATCGCTTAGAACGCTATGTTGCCTGACTTGCTCAAAAGGCATTGGGCGTGAAAATAAACAATCTCTAGGAAACATATCTTTCATTTGAGTGACTGCATGACCAGCCTCTTCCACAGACAAGAATCGTTGTCCATCTGGAATTATTCCCATATTCCGACCATTTTCATTCATACTAGCAATCTCTTCGGTTGTCTGCCATCGCGCAGAAGGGTATGTAGCATCAATACTAAATGGATAGGGATGAAACTGCTGTGTAAGCTTAATAGCTTGAACATAGTCAAAGTGGTTTGCGCATCGTCCAGCGAATTTTCTAGCATATGACAAATGTATTACACCGAATATATCATCTGTAGTTAGCCTGAAGTCGTCATTAGATCCATTAAATCCTGTAACACTGATGATCTCATTTGTATCGAGCACATAAGGTAATGTGTCTCTAGCTAATCTAGGCGTTGGCTCCTCACTCTCCCGTGTATTAAATTGACTTTGATCAAATGCGTAAAATATGCCAGGATTCACTAAGCCAATTTTTGCAGGTGACATGGTCAATATTGGTAAGGCATTTACCAAAATATATGATGGATGATGATGGTGTAATCTTAACGTAGTATAACTATAAGCATGAGATAAAGCATCGCTATCTAACCCTAGAGCATACGAGCATATATGATGAGAGTTATTTTCAATGACATGTTCAGGTACTTCTAAATGTACCTGCCCGCGTTTTTTTGGCTCAAAAATATGATGCGGGCCCACCGTTCCCTTTCTAGCAATATTGACTAACTCATTACGAGAAACTCCACGCATAGCCCCTGTTTTAAACATTTTTGAAACTGAGTTTAGAAACGCTTCAGTAGACTTTCTATTTTTTATCTTTCCCTCTTCCGTCATGAATAAAGATAATAGTGACACTTTATCTTCTAGTTGCTTACTAAAACTGTTTGAAGACGACTGAGATACTTGTCTTGCCTGTTCCTTTTGTTTGGCTTTAACATGTTTGGCATGGTATTTAGAGCTTTGACTAAAAAATCTCGCCGCTCGAGCACCCTGTTGAAATGTTTTTTTGCGTCCACCCATATTGATACCTCTGTCATCAGGAAACTTGATTAAGTTATCTTACTGAAAGAGCATTAAAGAAATATTAATCGTTGAAAGTTGAGTAGCAACATAATACACTTTGCCAGTTAGGCCTCGGTGGCACAGCTGGATAGCGCGGCCCCCTCCTAAGGGGCAGGTCAGAGGTTCGAACCCTCTCCGGGGCACCAATAAAATTAACAAGTTATCTAAATAATATTTTTAAACCACCTCTCCCGTAAGCGCACTGTAAGTGCAAACTGAATGTGTTTTTATGTATCCATAGCCCCCTTAACTGATACTCTTGATACATTTTCTTTTCAAGCTGAGGAGTTTTATTTAAAACAGGGCCACACGAAGATAGGTATTATTAATGACTACATAGAAGGGTTTGATCGGATTTATCTAAGAAAGCATCTCAAGTGAAAGTAACAGGAACATAAAGCGCAACCTAAACTCTTCTCTAAGTTTCGCGAATAAACGATTTAACCCAGCAACGATGTTGATCTAACCAAGCATCTAGATCATCCTCCAGTAATTGCACATAAAAGCGTGGGGGCTTATCCGTTATTTACGTATTAAATTTACCTAAAAGTAAATAATTATTGACAACATACGGCCATTATATACAATCCACGACCACTTCAATCTGTTAATGGCCCTTAAACATGGCAATTCTTCGCGTTGGCTTTAGCTCTAAATATCTAGACCCCACACAGAAAAGACTATTCATTGTATTCACTAACGACAGTGAGCTGAAACTTGTTCGTTCCTGCTCTGAGCAAGCAGGAATGACGAGTCAAAGCACAAAAGAAAGCGGTGGTAATGATGTGCTTTTTCTGGACATCCCCAATATTTTAGAATCTGAATTAACCAGTAAATTCACAGAATTGCTTAGTGAAAAATGGCCGAAACTTTCTCAGTATATAAGCTTAATAATAGGTGATGAGATGATGATAGGCTCTCTTGCTATCCTAGGGATCGGAGGGCCCATGGTCCAAAACATTTATAATCAATCTAGTTTTCAGGTAGAAGATGGGTACGGAGTTATTTCAACGCTTTCTGCTTCAACACTGGGGGCCCCAATAAAAGGGTTGCCTGCCGAAGAAACATCTAGCCTTAAACTGTAGAGCAGGGTAAACGCATCTAAATTTGTTCTGGTCTAATTGATTTGGACACTTTTGTTAAGGAAAATACCAATAACTAACAGAGGTTCCTATGACAGAGAAAAGACGGTTAAACAAACATTATCCAGAAGAGTTTAAGCAAGATGCTGTATCGCTTGTTTTA
>JAUICE010000080.1 GCA_030428185.1 Gammaproteobacteria bacterium | reverse complement strand
GCATACAAGAAGGGGATAATCATTATGCCTGATTTCATAGAACGTATGCATCAAGCTATCACTCATTATCAACAAGGAAAAATGGTTATTTTAGTTGATGATGTTGATAGAGAAAATGAGGGTGACTTAATTATTGCCGCAGAAAAGGTAACACCTGATGCAATAAACTTTATGTCAAGTATGGCAAAAGGATTGATTTGCATGCCTATGGCAAGTGAATTAATTGAAAAATTAGCTTTACCGATGATGGTCCAACAAAACCAGTCGCCTTATCAGACAGCATTTACTGTTTCTATTGAGGCAAAAAATGGGGTGACTACTGGTATATCAGCTCATGATAGAGCGAGAACAATCTTAACAGCAATACAACGAGATGTTTCACCTAGCGATATTGTTACTCCCGGGCATGTTTTTCCATTAAAGGCAAAAGATGATGGCGTGCTTGTTCGACGAGGACAAACAGAAGGTAGTGTTGATTTAGCTAGGCTTTCAGGTTTAACGCCCGCTGCTGTTATCTGTGAAATTATTAATGACGATGGCACAATGGCTAAAGGTGGTAGTTTAGTTTCTTTTGCCAAAAGACATCATCTACCGATTATTTCAGTTGAAGATATTTATCGTTACCGCATTATGCATGAGGCATGTATTAGGCAAACCGCATCGACAAAGATCCCTTTAGGTCAGCTGGGTGACTTTGAGATGAAAGTATTTTCAAGTCCCATAGATAACATGGAGCATATTGCTTTACTTAAATATCCCATGTCTGATAAACCCATTGTGCGAATACACTCCGAATGTATGACAGGTGACATATTTGGTTCTTCTCGCTGTGATTGTGGTGGGCAATTAAATGAAGCATTGAAGCGAATTTCAGAGCACGGTGGTGTGCTTTTATATTTAAGGCAAGAAGGAAGAGGTATTGGATTAACCAATAAGATCAAAGCGTATGAGTTACAGCTTAAAGAAGGACTTGATACTGTTGAAGCCAATAAACGCTTAGGTCTTGCAGAAGATGCTCGTGACTATGCCATTGCAGCTTCAATTTTGCGTTTTCTCAAAGTGGATAATATTGTACTGCTAACAAATAACCCTAGAAAGATGATAGGGCTTGAATATTACGGTTTAAATATTGATTCAAGAGAGCCGCTGATTTTAGGTAGAAATAAAGATAATGATTTTTATCTTGATACAAAAAAAAACAAACTAGGTCATTTATTAGGTTAAATAAAGAAGGTTAACGTGTTTTTAGAGCATAATTATAAAGATCAAAAGTTCGAACCATTTACAATAGCAGTGATAGTTAGTCGATTTAATGAAGATATAACCGATAGACTTTTAAAAAGCGCACTATCCACGCTTGAAACATTAGGGTTTGGTTCAGAGTTAGTTACCGTTGTTCACGTACCTGGAGCAGTGGAGATTCCATTAATCGTTGATAAGGTGGCTTCTACTTTTTCTGTTGAAGCAATAGTGACACTGGGTGCAGTCATACGGGGTGAAACCAGTCATTATGATTATGTCTGTCAACAAGTTAGTGATGGCTGTCAGCAATTAGCACTAAAACATGGTATTCCTGTTATTTTTGGCGTGCTAACAACCGAAAATAAAGAGCAGGCATTAGCTCGCTCAGGTGGGCAACATAGTGATAAAGGTAAGGAGTCTGTGATGGCAGCATGTGAAATGGTGAACTTATTGAGAAAATTATCATGACAAAGTTGATTTTTATAACAGGTGGAGTGGTATCTTCTTTAGGGAAAGGTATTGCGTCAGCATCATTAGCAGCCATACTCGAGGCAAGAGGGCTGAATGTTACCTTAATTAAGTTAGATCCATACATTAATGTCGATCCTGGAACCATGAGTCCGTTTCAGCATGGTGAGGTGTTTGTGACACACGATGGCGCTGAAACCGACTTGGACTTAGGTCATTATGAACGGTTTGTTAGAACCGTGATGACAAAACGTAATAACTTTACTACGGGTAAAGTGTATGAAAGTGTTATTAAAAAAGAGCGAAAAGGTGAATACCTTGGTGGTACCGTTCAGGTCATCCCGCACATTACTAATGAAATCAAGCGAAGAATTCGCCTAGGGGCTGAAGGGTTTGATGTGGCAATGGTTGAAGTGGGTGGAACAGTAGGGGATATTGAATCTTTACCTTTTTTAGAAGCGATTAGACAGCTACGTGTTGAGTGCGGTAGTGATGAATCTTTATTTATTCATCTGACACTGGTGCCTTATATCCGAGTGTCTGGTGAAGTTAAGACTAAACCTACACAACACTCTGTGAAAGAGCTGCGCTCAATTGGTATTCAACCAGACATTTTGATTTGTCGCTCTGAAATGGCTATTTCAGATGTGGATAGAAAAAAAATCGCATTGTTTACCAATGTTGAAGAGCAAGGTGTGATATCACTTGAAGATAGAGAAAGTATTTATGAAATTCCAATACATTTAAACCGACAAGGTTTAGATGATCTCGTGGCAAAAAAATTAGGACTATCGATTAAACAAGCTGACTTGACAGAGTGGGCTAGTGTAGTGACTTCACAAAAAACACTAAAGCATCAAGTCAATATTGGAATGGTCGGTAAATATACTGATTTCGGGGATGCTTACAAATCATTAAATGAAGCACTGACGCACGCGGGGCTAAAAAAACACGCTAACATTAACATTACGTATATATATGCTGAGGATATAGAAAAATCTGGCGTTGCATCTTTGGAACACGTTGATGCGATATTGGTTCCTGGTGGCTTTGGTGAAAGAGGAACTGAAGGCAAAATTAAAGCGATTGAATATGCACGCACTCATCAGGTACCATTTTTTGGTATTTGTTTGGGTATGCAGTTAGCTGTTGTTGAGTTTGCTAGAAATGTATTGGGACTCAGTGATGCTAATTCAACTGAGTTTGATAGCAGCACCAAACATCCAGTGATTGCTTTGATTACAGAGTGGCAAGATGCGAGTGGTAAAACAGAAAAACGTCATCGTGATGCGGATTTAGGCGGAACAATGCGTTTGGGTGGCCAAGCTTGTGTCTTGGATAAAGGGTCTTTAGCGTTTAATGCTTATGGTGAAGAGTCTATTGTTGAGCGTCACCGACATCGTTACGAAGTGAATAATAATTTTGTGGCTTCTTTAGAAGAAAAGGGCTTACTTGTTTCCGGGAAATCGATTGATAATTCACTGGTAGAAATAGTGGAGTTGCCTAAGCATCCGTGGTTTTTAGGCTGTCAGTTTCATCCAGAATTCACATCAACACCTAGGGATGGCCATAGGTTGTTTGAAAGTTTTATTGATGCAGCACTAAAAAAAGGAATGTAGTTTGTGAATATTTGTGGTTTTGATATTGGTATCGATAAGCCATTTTTTTTAATGGCAGGTCCATGCGTCATAGAAAGTGAGGCTATGGCCCTTGAGACAGCCTCTTATTTAAAAGAACTATGCAATAAGCTCTCTATTCCTTTTATTTATAAATCTTCATTCGATAAAGCGAATCGCTCATCGATTTCAAGTTATAGAGGGCCTGGTTTAGAAAAGGGGTTAGCGATTTTACAAAAAGTACGTCAAGAAATCGGCGTTCCTGTCGTTACCGATGTGCATGAAGACACGCCGCTTAACGAAGTGGCTGAGGTTGTTGATGTGTTACAAACACCTGCATTTTTATGTAGACAGACAAATTTTATTGTTAATGTTGCGAACACGGGTAAACCTGTCAACATCAAGAAAGGACAGTTTCTTTCTCCATATGAAATGAAGTATGTTATAGAAAAAGCTAGGAGCACTGGAAATCCGCATATTTTTGCCTGTGAGCGAGGTGTGAGTTTTGGATACCAAAATCTAATTTCAGATATGCGATCTTTGAAAATAATGCGTCAAGATAACACGCCTGTTGTGTTTGATGCAACGCACTCTGTACAGCAGCCTGGTGGCTTAGGTGGCAAGACTGGAGGTAATCGTGACATGATCCCTTCACTCGCAAGGGCTGCTGTTGCTGTTGGAATATCAGGCCTTTTCATGGAAACACATCCCAATCCAGAAAAAGCACTGAGTGATGGGCCTAACTCTTGGCCTCTAAAACAAATGGAAGCGCTCTTAACTGCACTTAAGCAAATTGATATGGTAGTGAAGGGAAATCAAGCTTATTTATTGTAAGGTTAGGGACTAGGATTAATCATCGCTTCCACCATTTCCAAAGTGTTATCTGATCTCTTTTGTTTTAGATCTGCTTCTTCAAAGGTTGGAATTTTAACACGAGAGCTTAGTCTTTTTACCCAATTTTCTTGTTGAGGGCTAAATAGTGTCTTGGCAATCCTCCTATCCATGCTAGCCACATCATCGATGGTTAATTCTGATAGTTTTCTTACATGATTAAATAGATCAGGGTTATTTTTATCCGACAGTGCCTTTAGAAATGAGTCAAAGTGTTTACAGATAAAATCACGGTTATGATAGATAACAACAGCTATATCAGAAGGTGAAACAACAGAGTGTATTGATGCAATCAGAGAGTCTAGCGGTGAAAGAACTCTATCTTCTGTAATAACAGTTGAGGCGTGCTCATACATTTTATCTAAAGAGCCTTTTTTTTCTTTTTTATACTTGAAAGAAAAAATTTGCTTATATTCTTTTTTTATAGCTAATTGCTCCTCGCTATCAGGTTTATTGGTTGTTAGCGAGTTTTGTTCAGTGTCTGTATTTTTTCTTCTAAATTTATTGAATAGATATTTGATACCGCTACCAATCATACTTAACAGAAAAGTTCCAGAGCCAGCATATAGACCAGCAGAAATCATCATAATTCCTGCAGGCAATAAAGGAGGGAAAAATAAAAACGCAGTTCCTATAACAGTGGCTAAGCCTGCTGCAGTATAGAGTGATTTTGTGGTAATGCCTGCAATGCTTTTCCGCTCTTTTTTTAGTTCATTATATTGGCACTCCTTGGTATATTTTTTTAACGTTTTTTCTCTAAACTGAGTATTTAGTGTATTAATTTGATGAGAAAGGTCTTCTACTTCCTTATTTAGCATCTGTATTTTATCAAAATCTTTACAACCATATGGCTCTATTAACAGAAGTTGTAGCGCTTTTAATTTTTGACTATAAGTTTCTCTTATTTGTTTTAATTGTTTTGAGAGGTTATTGATATCAGTTGTTAACTGATCCTGCTCTTTTTTAAGTTTTCTTAAACGAAAAGCAGTTTCAATAAATGAGCCAATATTTCTAATGAATGAAATGGATGCTAACGTTGTAAATAAAACAGCAGTGATCAATGGTGTCGCTATTCCTGCAAATATGACAGCTGCGATAGTAAGACCTGCAGCGCTTGTTAGCCAAGTAAGACCATTCCATAGTGTGGGGCCTTCCCCAGTTCTTTTCCATTTTATATACCAGAGTATAGGCTGTAGCAATACAGAAATGCTTTGTGAAATCATAGAGCCAATACCGCCAACTGCTTTTAAATTATATACTACAGATTGTACTCTTGTTGCAGCCTGATGGGCTTGATTCATAAACGCTATTAAGTTGGATGTTACATTAAGTATTGATGAAGATTGATTGACCGTCATGTTTAGTAAGATCATTGCTTTTAGTTTTTCATTCGCATCACTATCTTGACAGTCACTAATATATTGCGAAAGGTATAATTGTTGATAACAAGCATCAGCATCATTAAAAGTTGTGATAAGTTCATGAATACTTAAGAACGCCTCTGATGTAAGTATTTTACCAAGGTCTTCAGGAGCAATGTTTGAATCACAATGTTTAATTAAATAATCAATTAGTATCGGTCTAAGAAATAGTTCGCCACTAGTCGTTTCTAAAATAGTTTTGGTTGTTAGTGAGTCTTTTCCGAACTTTTCATACAAGCTATTTTTAGCTACGGCCATATCTATATGATTTGTAATAAATAAAAGAAAGCGTTTATTTATTCGTATACTTTTGCCGTCAAGTCTAAGATATACAGTGGAGTCATCATCCTCTGGATTTGCCCATTGGTTTAAAATATCTTTAGGGATACTATCTAATTCGGCTTTCATTGCAGTAATCATATCTTGATATAAATCTTCAGGAATATTTTGTGCTGAACGCCATGATAGTATTTGCTTTATGAGATCATGCGCTGCCTCTTGCTCTTTTTTATTTGGAGAATTCAGCTGTTGTATCGTTGCAAGCGTTAATTGAGGCATAATTTAGTATTCAGCTAGGATTTTGCTATTAATTATAGTCGAATTAATTGACTTGGTAGGTAAACGTGCTAGTATTTCGCGAACTTGGGGCTATAGCTCAGCTGGGAGAGCGCTTGCATGGCATGCAAGAGGTCGGCGGTTCGATCCCGCCTAGCTCCACAAAAAAAGGTAGATTTTATAAAAATTTATGGTATGATGCACATCTCTTTTTGAGAGAACGACATAGTTAATCATGTCCCCATCGTCTAGTGGTTAGGACACCGCCCTTTCACGGCGGTAACAGGGGTTCGAATCCCCTTGGGGACGCCATTTTAAGCGTCAAAATATCAATTAATCAAATCATTACCATTAATCTATCAATAGTTTTTGATGAGCACTTTGCAGCTATTCATCTGATAAATTTACGTATGAATCAATATCATGTCCCCATCGTCTAGAGGCCTAGGACACCGCCC
>JAUICE010000079.1 GCA_030428185.1 Gammaproteobacteria bacterium | reverse complement strand
GGGAGCGCCTTCAGCCACTCGGCCATCTCTCCACGCCTCTCACAAAGAGAGCGCTATTATAACAACATCTTAGCTGCAAGCAATAACTAACGTATGAAATATTTTCATAGGATATATCACCTCATCTTTTCATATGGCTCCATTTTGGTTTTGATATTTTTTTTTAGTTTAAGAGATGAATGGGTTCGCAATAGGCCAAGCTATTACTTACCATCAATCTCTCAAACTAAATTAAAATCTCTGTGCCTAACGCAATAAAATATATAAATTAATCAAATAATTATCTGCTTTGTTGAGCAAAGAGAAATTTTTGTCATTTAGTTTTTTCGATTGAGTAATAGATAATTCTATTGCGATAGAGAAAAAGCTAAATGACGGACATTTATCAACGCTCAAAACGTGCAGTTTGATTTCCATTGGGTATATATAAACGGTATAATGCCTCCCTTAATTTCTATGCAGTGATTCTCAAAATAGGTTCATGAAGTTTTTAAAACATCATAAGTCGGGTAATAAGCTTGCGTGCGTGATGACCATTGGTACGTTCGATGGGGTTCATCTTGGCCATCAAAAAATGCTTAATCTATTGAAAGAGAAAGGAAAAGAATTTAATGTACCGACAGTAATTGTTTGCTTCGAGCCACATCCCAAAGAGTATTTCGCGCTTAAAGGCAGACCTCATCGATTGATGAATATCCGTGAGAAATATGATGCGTTTAGTCGACTACATATAGATTACATTTGGTGTTTAGCATTTAATAAAAAACTTGCCTCACTAAGTGCACAGGCGTTTGTTGAAGATATACTGCTTGATTTTTTAGATATCAAAGCAATTATTATTGGCTCGGATTTCCAGTATGGTTATCAAAGAGAGGGTAATACGCAATCATTACTAGCGCATGGACTCGATAGAGGTTTTGAGGTGATTTCAGTTCCGGTGATGAGGGAAAATAATCTCAAAATTAGCTCAACACATCTTCGCCGGTTAATTGAGCAAGGCCTGTTTGCTGAAGCAAAAAGTTTATTAGGCTTTGACTATTACATGATGGGGCGAGTCATTAAAGGTGAGGGCAGGGGACGACAAGTCGGTGTGCCGACGGCTAATGTACATGTTAAGCCTAACCACCGTCCCCTACATGGTGTGTACGCAGTTTATGTGGAGTTAGACGCACATCGAAGCGTTCCTGGTGTTGCAAATATTGGTTTTCGTCCTACGGTAAATGGCAAGAATTTTTTATTAGAAGTTCATTTGTTTGATTTTAGAGAAAATATATACGGACAACAAATCAAAGTCTCTTTTATTGATAAGATTCGTGATGAGAAAAAATTTAGCTCCTTTGATGAATTATTGAAGCAAATTCATCAAGACATAGAGCAATCTAAATTAAGGTTACAACTACATGAGTGATTATAAAGACACATTAAATCTTCCAAAAACTGCTTTTGCAATGAAAGCGAATTTGGCAAGTAAAGAGCCTAATATGCTTAAGCACTGGGAAGGCGAAAAACTCTATGATAAAATTAGAGAGGCCCGTAGGGGTTGTGAATCATTTATCCTGCATGATGGTCCTCCTTATGCAAACGGTAGCCTGCATTGTGGTCACGCTTTAAATAAAATTTTAAAAGATATCATTGTTAAGTCGAAAACACTGTCAAACTTTGATGCGCCTTTTATTCCAGGTTGGGATTGTCATGGATTGCCTATTGAGTTAAATGTGGAAAAGAAACATGGTAAAGCAGGTGTAAAATTATCTAAATCTGAATTTAGAGAAAAATGCAGAAGCTATGCAAAATCACAACTTGATATCCAAAGAGAGCAGTTCAAGCGCTTGGGTGTCTTGGCAGATTGGGATAACCCTTATGCAACCATGCAGTTTAGTTACGAGGCGAATATCATCCGCGCGTTGGGTGAAATCATTAAACAAGGCCATTTGGAAAAAGGATTTAAACCCGTTTATTGGTGTCTGGATTGTCAGTCTTCACTAGCCGAGGCAGAAGTTGAATATCAGGACAAAGAGTCTCCTTCTATCGATGTCGCATTTGCCATTAAAGACAATCAAAAATTATCATCTGCAATTGATCATGAACTAAAAGAAACCGCGCTTGTGTCTTTAGTCATTTGGACGACAACACCTTGGACACTTCCGGCTAACCAAGCGGTAGCCGTTCATCAAGATCTATCATATTCACTGATTAAACTCAGCGAAGGAGAGCAATATTATATTCTAGCAAGTGAGTTAGTCTCCAATGTAATGGAGCGTTATGGTGTTAGTTCGTATCAAGAAGTTGCTTCTTTTAAGGGTGAACAGTTAGAGCGTTTATCTCTAGCACATCCATTATTTGATAAAGACGTTCCTGTAGTACTTGGAGAGCATGTCACTACAGATGCAGGTACTGGTTGTGTGCATACGGCTCCAGTACATGGTCCTGATGATTATAAGCTCGGCTTAAAATATGATTTACCACTGGATAATCCTGTGCTAGGTAATGGACTTTATACCGATGAAACGCCAATATTTTCTGGGATGCATGTAAAAAAAGTTGATGAGCTGATCATCGACACCTTAAACAAACAACATAAACTGGTTACCACATCCAAGCTCAAGCACAGTTACCCTCATTGTTGGCGTCATAAAACACCAGTGATATTTAGAGCAACACCACAATGGTTTATTGCTATGGATAAAAATAACCTACGATCGCAAGCGTTAAGCGGTATTGATGAGACGCAATTTACCCCTGATTGGGGACGTGAGCGCATATATGGCATGGTAGAAGGCAGACCCGATTGGTGTATTTCACGACAAAGACATTGGGGAACGCCGATTCCACTATTTATTCATAAAGTCACAGGCACGCTGCATCCTGATACCCCTTCTCTAATCGATAAGGTCGCTAATCAAGTTGAGAAAGAGGGGATTCGTGCATGGTTTGATAGCGATGCAGAAGCCTTTATTGGTAGTGACGCCAGTGATTACGATAAAATTTCAGATACCTTAGATGTTTGGTTTGATGCAGGCGTTAGCCATTATGCGGTACTTAAAAAGCGAGAAGGGTTAGCGTTTCCTGCTGATTTATATTTAGAAGGCTCTGATCAGCATCGTGGTTGGTTTAACTCATCATTGATGACCAGTAGTGCTATAAACGGTGTTCCTCCATATAAGCGAGTATTAACGCATGGGTTTACTGTTGATGAAAAGGGCATAAAACTTTCAAAGTCTAAAGGAAACTATATCGCACCTGAAAAAATTATTAATCAGTCAGGGGCTGATATTTTACGTCTTTGGGCTGCAAGCAGTGATTATAAAGGCGAAGTACATTTATCCAATGAAATTCTTAAAAGAATGGGTGATAGTTATCGACGCATTCGTAATACTTGCCGGTTCCTTTTGGCAAATCTGTTTGATTTTAAACGGGAAGAGCATCTACTTGAATCAGCGCAACTCATTGCACTTGATAAATGGGCGATAAAAAAAGCACTTGAGGTACAAGAAGAGATCATTAAGGCCTACGATGATTATGAATTTCATGTCGTAGTGCAAAAAATTCAACACTTTTGCACCATAGACATGGGCAGTTTTTATTTGGATGTGATCAAAGACAGGCAATACACAACTCCAACGCATTCAGTGGCAAGACGCTCATGCCAGACAGCGATTTATTATATTCTTGAAATGTTGGTTCGTTGGATGGCGCCCATTTTAAGCTTCACTGCACATGAGGTTTGGAGCGAGTTCTCTTGGGTGCAGGAAGATAGTGTGTTTCTAACAACTTGGTTTAAAGACTTACCCAAACTGGATGATGTCTCTTTAGCAGAATTTGAAGTTTTGCAAGCGATTCGTGATGAAGTCAACAAGGCCATTGAGGAAAGGCGTCACCAAGGGCTGTTAGGCTCAGCGCTAGAAGCAGAGGTCACTCTATATGTAAGTGGTGATTTGTTAGAGCAGCTACAAAAGATAGAGCACGAGTTAAAATTTTTATTGATCACCTCCGGTGCTACAGTTAAAAACATTACATCTGCACCTAGTGACGCACAACAAACGCAGCTAAATGATATGCAGCTTGAGATTAAAAAGTCATCGTTTGAAAAGTGTGAACGGTGTTGGCATCGTGTGGAAACCGTCGGTAGCGATGCCGAACATCCATCGCTATGTGTGCGTTGTATTGACAATATTTCTGGGCGTGATGAAGTGAGAGTTTTTGCTTAAATTTAAATTAAAAAAGGATTTGTTATGCGCTATATGCAATTTTTATTAGGGTCAATGTTTGTATTGCTTCTAGATCAGCTCACAAAGTTTTGGGCAATTAGCAATTTAAACTGGCATCAATCGTATCCCATTAATGCCTTTTTAAATTTTACACTCACCTATAATCGCGGCGCTGCATTTAGCTTTTTAAATAATAACCAAAAATTCACCCATTATTTTTTTATTATTTTAGTGAGCGCAATCAGTATCGGTATGCTTATTTGGCTTAAGCGCTCTTTAGCTCGGAAGCGTATACTAGAAGCTACGGGCTTAACTTTGATTTTAGGCGGAGCGTTAGGTAATTTATACGATAGACTGTATTATGGCTATGTTATTGATTTTATTGATGTACATATCGGAGGGTATCATTGGCCGGTATTCAATTTAGCTGACAGCGCCATTTGTATTGGCGCGGCCATCGTTTTGGTGATTGCCTATCGTGAGCGTAGCTAATTGATTGACTTCGAAGGTGAGGTTGTTCGTGAAACAGCGGTACATAAGTTAGCGTATGAGGGTTCGAGCACCGCATCAACAAAGAGATAGTGTTCTTCATTTGAGTTTTGAAAAGTTCTAACCTCCAGTTGGCCTAGTGTTTAAAGGCGTTGGAGAATTGCCACTGGGCTCATCTCCACTGGAGGCCATTCGATCACTTCCCTTATTATGAGCGTGATCTTCACGTGCGACACCTGCTTGTATAGTTGCATGAGTTCCCGGCACACTTAGTGCAGCTTTAACAACAGTACGTAGTTGCTCAACATTGCAGCCACCAGATTTTAGCGTTTCTTGAAACTCATCTGAGTTTAAATGATCTTCTAATACTTGACGATTCCTAACTTCAGGACGAGTAAGCGCATAGAGATTGAATTTCGCTCTGGCTTGAGGTTTGCTTGTTAATTCAACACTATTACTATTTATATAATTTTCAAGGTCTCGTACAAAAGTGTCGACAGTAGCTTGTTCAGCAGCAGGCCTACTCGTACGCGTAGGAGCGGGTTTAAGAGTCGAAATTTCAACGGGCACATTATTAGCCATCCTGTTTGTGTGTTCATTATGCTGTTGCGTTAATGCTTCTTGCTCTTCCCTTAGCACCTTAACTTTAGCTTTGGTATCAGTAATATGATTCGTTTCTCTTTCAATACCGCTTTCGTTAGCACGTTTATACTGCTCAATTCGTCTCAAGTAGTCACCGCCACCTTCTGCTCTTAAATTTAATTTTGCATCCTTTTCGTAGCGATTTTTTTCTGTTTCAGTAAGATCTGTAAACTCTTTATTTTTAGGTAATAGATATACAACCCCATTTTCGATATGTACTTTCTTTCCAGGACCAACCAGTATGGCATGCGTTCCAATTTGATGGGCCTCAACACCTCTTTTACGGGCCTCATCTTCAGAGTTAACCCACTTACCCTGCTGATCTTTCTGTAAATAAACACGCTCTGCGCTAGCATCGTGAATATATGTTGCTGCTAGTAGAGGCTCATTGGCGACCAAGTCTTTAATTTCATCAATTGAAGGACTACCCGCGCCATCACCAATCAAGCCCATGTCGCGTAGCTTTTCTAACTGCTCGACCATAATACCTTGTTGCCCTGTAGTGAGCATTAGCTCTTTTTGACCACTCAAGTAAGCCTCAATACCACTATCCTTACCTAAAATAGTTTGAAGATTAGTTTGTATCTTTTGAAGCTCAACTTTTTGTTTGGTGCGTAATTCCTCTTTATATTCAAGGATCATTAAGCTATGTATTAATATAGTAGAGTTTGCATCAGAAGCAGCATCACCTTTAAGTTGTCCATCACGCTGCTCGTTACTAGTTGTAGAAATTGTAGAAAGACTATTATGAAGTGCTGCTTTAATTTCATCTATGCTCATCTTTCCTAGTTTGTCTCTCATATCAGATAGGTCTTTAGCTTCGTCCGTCCGTCTTTTCAGTCGTCTCTGATGAGATGCTATGCGACTTTCAGCATGAGCGATATCGGTATAAGCTTGCTCTAAATCTATGCTAATTTGGTTTAACTGCTCGTCTAAGTCATTGAGCAAATCAAAATCAGGTTGACTAAAGAGAGAGACCTCTTCACGGTTGGCAGAAGCTATGCGTCGTCGTGTCATCTCGTTTGCAATATTAGCCTGGGCACGGCTTGCCTGATGTCTTAGCATCAGCAGATAAATAGCATAATTTCGAAAAAATCGACGTCTTCTCGCTTGCTGCTCAGCTAACATTTCTTGCACTTCAGCTTGACCTTCGCGTTTAGCGACTTCCTTGGTGAGTGCAGCTTGAGCGACTTGTCCTCTCCTAGATTGTAAAAACGCTTCCGCTTTTAATGGGTTATCTAGACCACCACGTAAACTGTTTGCGATTTGCGATAGAGAATCTGATGGGCCGACGATACCCGTTTGTGGATTTAAAGGATTTATC
>JAUICE010000078.1 GCA_030428185.1 Gammaproteobacteria bacterium | reverse complement strand
AATATGAGGCTTATTTAACGCCAAAATTTCATAAACGGCATTAGCGCCAGCACGCGATACAATTATATCACTTAGAGCATAAAGATGGGGTAATTCATCTTTAACAAACTCAAAGGCTTTGTATCCTGAAACACCAGTTAAACTGTCGTTTAATCTTCCCTTACCACATATATGAATAATGTTATAATTCGCGGTTAAAGCTTGATATGCTTGATACACCAACTGATTGATACTATCGGCACCAAGACTTCCACCAATCACTAAAATAGTTGGCAAGGTATTGGTAAAACCACAAATTTCAAATCCTTTCTCTTTGTTTCCTGATAGTAATGAGTCACGAATTGGAGTTCCAGTAACAATTGTCTTTTTTTTATCTTTAAAAAAAGATTGCGCACGTTCAAAGGTTAAACAGATTTTTTTTACAAAAGGAAAACTCAATCGGTTAGCAAGCCCAGGTGAACTATCTGACTCATGAGCCACAACAGGGATTCTAAGTAGCCACGCTGAAAATACAACAGGGAATGCAACAAATCCACCTTTTGAAAATACTATATCAGGTCTATTTCTAAGCTGAAAAAAAAGTGCTTGTATCACTCCAAATATGATATATAGCGGATCGAGAAAATTTTGCCAGCTAAAGTATCGCCTCAGTTTTCCTGTATAAATGGCTTTGTAAGGTATGTCGGTGTCTGCGATAATATCTCTTTCAATACCATGATAAGAGCCTATGTAACTAATCTTCCAGTGTTTTTTTTGAAGTGCTTCTATAAGAGGAAGACTAGGGATGACATGTCCTGCACTACCACCACCTGTAAATACAATATTTTTTGTCATTCTTTACCTATAATTACTCACTAATAACCTGAAAACTAAAATCAATCGCCTGAATTGATTTGGTTAAATCACCAATAGATATAAAATCAACTCCTGGAATATCATATTGATTAACACTATGCACATTAATGCCACCTGACACTTCTATTTTTATGGTATTGTTTTTAAATTTTATAGCGCTCTCTATTTCAGAGGGACTAAAGTTATCTAACATAATAATATCGGGGTTAGCATTTTGCGCCTCAATAAATTCATCTATACTTTCAACCTCAATCTCAACAGGAATATTAGCGTATAATTTTCTTGCTCTATTAATTGCCTCTGAAATACTATCGAATGCTTTAATATGATTTTCTTTTATTAAAAATGCATCAAACAATCCAAAGCGATGATTCTTTCCGCCACCGCATGTAACTGCATATTTTGATGCATAACGAAGTAATGGTAAGGTTTTTCTTGTATCTAAAATATCAATTGGATGATTTAGTTGAGCTTTATAGCTATGAGTTTTAGTAGCAATTGCTGACATAAATTGAATAAAGTTAAGAGCAACGCGTTCAGCCGTTAATATATGTCTTGCATTACCTCTAAGCTCTACTATCGGTTTATTTGGCTCTACACGGTCACCATCTTCAAAATACCAAAAAATCTCAATAGTGCTATCTAAATATCTAAATGATTGTTCAAACCATAATCGACCTGATAAGACAAATTCTTCTCTTGCAATCAGTTTAGCGTTTATTACTTTATTTTGATCAATGAGATCTGCCGTCACATCTCCTGAACCAACATCTTCCTCTAATGCTAAGCGAACATCATTATTAACTATATTTAAATCAATAGAATTCATTTCTCACCTATACCTCAAGCACAATATCACCTACCAGTTTTGGTCCAAAATAAATAAGGCCCGTATATAACTGTAGCAAATCAGCACCTTCAGAAATTTTTCTTTTGGCATCATCAGCACTCATAATACCACCAACTCCGATAATAGGTTTATTACTGATATTGCGAATTATTTTTAGTTTTTCCGTCGAAGTATCGAAAAGTGGTTTGCCGCTTAAGCCTCCTGATTGTTTGCTTGGTCTTAACAATAGACTGTGATTAATAGTCGTATTGGAAAATACATAACCATCAACATGCTCTCGATGTAGACAAGAAATGCTTTGCTTTAAATCTTCATCATCCAAATCAACGGTTAACTTAAATAGCATTGGAACATATTTCTTGTATTTATGATTAAGTCTATCTTGTTCTTTTATCAAAGCTTGAACGAGTGCTTGCAAATAATCTACCTGCTGTAGCTCGCGTAATCCTGGTGTGTTTGGAGAGGAGATATTAATAGTGAGATAAGACACGTGCTCATAAAGCTCACGCATACAGTAAATATAATCATCAACTGCTCTATTCAGAGGAGTGTCTTTATTCTTCCCCAGGTTAACGCCTAAAACGCCATTATAATCTGCTTGAATAATTTTATTTTTTAAATACTCTACACCACGATTTGGAAACCCCATACGATTAATGAGCGCAAAATCCTTGGTTAAACGAAATATTCTTGGGCGTGGATTTCCTGATTGTGCTTTAGGTGTAACGCCACCAAGTTCGATAAAGCCAAAACCTAACTTAGATAATCCAGAAAGATAATCACCGTTATTATCAACGCCTGCTGATAAACCAAGTCGGTTACCAAAGTTTAAATCAAAAAGACGAACAGGTTTGTATATTGGTTTCGGTAAAAATAGTTTAGGCAAATAATTCAGACAAGTTAAAGAAAACTTATGCGCGGCTTCTGGAGGTAACGTAAATAATAACTGTCGAAGCAGATGATACATTTAAACCTCACATTGTAAAGTCATTACTCTAAGCATCGCATTACCAGCACGCTTAAGATTAGAGTTAACTTGTCTAATTTCAACACCAAGTTGTTTTTTTTGTAATGAAAGCATTACCGGGCCCAATAACTTAGAAATCTTTCCTGATTTATCCAATAAAGGGAAAACGCGCACTTCACCCGCCACGCGCACCATATCTTCAATTAGCGACACATGCTCATCAACACCATGATCTGCGTAATTGACAAATAAATAATGATTAATTAAGCCTAGTCCAAACTCATATTGTTTAAACGGTAAAGTCTTACCTTTATCACAAGAGATATAACGTTTTTCTTTAATTCCTTGATCAAAATCAGCAAAAAATGTTTCTATACCTTGTTTTCTTGATGCAACTAATCTTTGAATTTCATCATCGCTTTTTAATTGAAATTGTTGCCTCATCAGCTCAAGCTCACTAACGGTGCTGTCAAATATTTCAAATACTTCTTGCTTAAGCTCTTCTTTAGGTTGAGAAAATAAAGGATCACAGCTTGTAACATGATGACCAAGCTTAGTCATCTCAGCATTAAAACTTGTCGCACCACAGCCAAACTCAAGGATATTGCGCTTAAGATCATCGTCTTGTAAGTCAAACATTTCTCTATAGTCTTTTAAATGGTGTCCCCACAATACAAACTTTTTCATCATGCAATATCCTTAATCATTCACTTTTAATGAAACGAAGCGTATATTCTACCCTATTTGTTTTTACATCAGGAAGTAATATGTATCAAGATTCTACGATAGCCTTAGATGAAACGCTGGATATGCTAAGAGAAAGTGTCAGAGTATTTGCTGAAAAAGAAATTAAACCTCAGGCCCACCGAATTGATGAGCGTAATGAGTTCCCAAACGATTTATGGCCAAAACTTGGTGAAATGGGACTCCTTGGCATCACTGTAGATGAGGCCTACGGTGGTATCAATATGGGCTACCTTGCTCATGCTATTGCGATGGAAGAAATTAGTCGTGTGTCTGCTTCTGTTGGATTAAGCTATGGTGCACATTCTAACTTATGCGTCAATCAGATTTATTTAAACGGCAATAGTGAACAAAAAAAACGTTATCTACCAGGACTTGTTCGTGGAGAGCAAATTGGCGCGTTAGCCATGAGTGAGGTGGGTTCTGGATCTGATGTTGTAAGCATGAGTTTAAAAGCAGAGAAACACGATAACCACTATATCTTAAACGGCAATAAAATGTGGATAACCAACGGTCCTGATGCTGATACACTTGTAGTTTATGCCAAAACTGACGCGAGAAAAGGATCTAAAGGCATCAGTGCTTTTATTATTGAAAAAGACTTTAAAGGATTTTCTACCGCTCAAAAGTTAGATAAATTAGGCATGCGCGGCTCAAATACTTGCGAACTTGTGTTTGAAAACTGTGCTGTTCCAGAAGAAAATTTATTAGGCTTGGAAAATGAGGGTGTCAAAGTCCTAATGAGTGGACTGGATTATGAGCGAGTAGTACTTGCAGCTGGTCCAGTGGGTATCATGCAAGCAGCTTTAGACATTGTCCTACCCTATATTCATGAACGAAAACAGTTTAATCAAGCTATTGGTGAATTTCAGCTCATGCAGGGAAAAATTGCAGATATGTATACAAAATTGACTGCTTCTCGGGCATTTTTATATCAAATCGCCAAAGCTTGTGATAATAAAAAATCACAGCGCAAAGAAGCAGCTAGTGTCATTTTGTTTGCTGCAGAAAATGCAACTTTAGTCGCACTAGATGCCATTCAATGTCTTGGAGGTAATGGCTATATCAATGAATACCCCACCGGCAGACTCTTGCGTGATGCTAAATTATATGAAATTGGAGCTGGGACTTCTGAAATTCGTCGTATGCTCATCGGGCGTGAATTATTCAAAGAAACCGCATAAGGAAAATTAAAATGTCTAATAATGAACTTGTGATTGTTGCTGCAAAACGTACGCCTTGTGGTAATTTACTTGGAGATCTATCCTCATTATCGGCACCAGAGCTGGGCGCACATGCAATTGAGGCCGCACTTAAACAAGGAAACATTAACACTGATTTAGTCGATGAGGTCATTCTCGGTTGTGTGTTACAAGCTGGTATCGGTCAAGCACCAGCAAGACAAGCTTCAAGATTTGCCAAACTACCTGACAATATACCTGCGACAACGGTGAATAAGATGTGTGGTTCTGGTATGAAATCTTTAATGATTTTAGGTGATGCAATTAAAGCATCCAGTATTCAATTAGGCGTTTGTGGTGGCATGGAGTCAATGAGCCAAGCACCATACCTCCTGAAAAAAGCACGACAAGGTATGCGCCTAGGTCACGATAAAATATATGATCATATGTTCTTAGATGGTCTCGAAGATGCCTATGAGCCAGGTAAACTCATGGGCGTTTTTGCAGAAGAAACCAGCCAACACTTTCAATTTTCTAGGGCACAGCAAGATGAATTCGCACTAAATTCATTACAAAAAGCGTTAAGCGCACAAGAACGTGGCGCGTTTAACGAGCAAATTACGCCAATTACTATCCACACTAAAAAAAGTGAAATAACCGTTACTCAAGATGAAGGTCCTGATATAAACAAGATTAATAAAATAGCAAAATTAAAACCTGCTTTTAATAAAGAAGGAACTATTACTGCTGCAAATTCAAGTAGCATATCAGACGGGGCTGCCGCTCTTATTGTGACAACAAAAGACTACGCAAAACAGCATCACCTAGAACCTTTGGCACAAATTGATGGTTATACTTCCTATGCGGGTGAACCAAAGTGGTTCACAACAGCACCTGTATTTGCCATTGAGAAGTTGTTAAAAGCCGTTAATTGGACAAAAGATGATATCTCGCTTTATGAAATTAATGAGGCCTTTGCCTGTGTAGCCATGGTAGCCATTCAAGAACTCAACCTAGACCCAAATAAAGTGAACTGTAATGGTGGTGCCTGTGCGCTAGGCCATCCTATAGGCGCATCTGGCGCTAGAATTTTAACTACTTTACTCTACGCCTTAAAACCTGGCGAAAAAGGTATTGCCTCACTATGCATTGGTGGCGGTGAAGCAACTGCTGTTGCTATCACACGTTACTAATATCTATCTAATTGTGAAAGCAAGCTACTTAGAAATGCTTAGCTGTGGTTTAAGTAAGCCTTAAACCAGCTAAGCATAATAGAATGATGCCCCCCTATCCTACATCAACTGATTCAGCATTAAAGAGCGAAGACCCAGTGGCTTACTATCAAAAAGTGAACCAGCCCTATCAAACAATGAACCATAACTTGTATAATTCACCGTATGATTTGGTAGTTTTTTATCTCGCATCAATTGAAAGGGACTGGCTAATCCGTCAATTAATCCCATAGTTAGTGCTTCCTGCCCAGACCAAAAAAGACCTGAAAATGTCTCTTTAGAAACGTTTAAACGTTTACCTCTCCCCTTCATCACACTACTAATGAACTGACTGTGAATATTAGCAAGCATATGTTTCAGCTTATCTGTATCCTCAGGTTTCACTTCAGAGAATGGATCTAAAAACCCCTTGTTTTTCCCTGCCGTTATTAGTCGTCTAGTGATACCTATTTTTTCCATTGCATCAACAAAACCAAATCCATTATACAGCACACCAATTGAACCAACCATGCTTGATGGTGCTGCATAAATTTCATCTGCTGCTGCGCTGACATAATAAGCGCCTGAAGTGCAAATATCCTCACATATTGCATAAACTTTTACATTCGGAAATTTTTTGCGATAGTACATAATTTCATCAAAAATATAGCCTGCCTGTACAGGTGTTCCACCAGGAGAGTTAATTTTAAATATTAATGCTTTTAGTCCTTTCGACTCGTAAGCACTTGCTATTGCCTTAATGACCCTAGATGCAGAAGACTTAGAATTTGGAAAAATTGCATTTTTAATATTTATAACGCCAACATGAGGCTTGTTTTTATCAATGCCCTCAAAGCCACTCATATAAATCGCCATCAAGACAAGAACAACTGCAACTGCTCTATAGATAAATCG
>JAUICE010000077.1 GCA_030428185.1 Gammaproteobacteria bacterium | reverse complement strand
CGCACGAAAGAAAGTCTTTCCTAATCCCTCTATCATCAGTGCTTTTCAAGACAGGATACGTGAAAAAAATTATTTTAAACGCTTAAACGTCCCAACAAATGAATATGCTGAAATCAACTCTAAAGAAGATGCCATTCGTGTTTTCCATACCATGAATACTAAGCTTGTTTTAAAAAAACGAGTAAATACGTATGATGGAAAAGGACAGCATGTTATTACCAAGCTAGAAAAACTATATAGTTTAGCTGATGAAGTTTTTCATCACGCTATTATAGAAGAGTTTATTCCTTTTGATGCTGAGTTATCACTTACTGGTTGTCGTGATCAATACGGTAATATGACCTTTTATGATATTTCCATTAATACTGCGCATAAGGGGATCTTAAGAGTTAGTCAAAATGCACCTAATCATCCACTGCTGCCTCTAGCAAAAAGTCACTTAGAAAAACTTATGTCTGAAGTATTATATGTGGGCACCTGCACTATTGAATTTTTTCAAAAAGATGGGCGCCTCATTGCTAATGAATTCTCTCCCAGAGTACATAATAGTGCACATTGGACTATAGATGCTACACTAAACAGCCAATTTCAAACTCATATCCAATGTATTACAGGTAAAAAAATTAACGAACAACACATAAATAGTCAGACAAATGCGGTTATGATCAATGTTATTGGTCAGTTTCCAACAGTAAACATACCAACGAATGTAACGCTTTATGATTACGAAAAAAAAGCACGACCTAATAGAAAACTAGGCCATATTACTATATGCAAAAACGATTTCAATAATACCGCTAACTACGAGAAAACTTTGAAAAAATTTATAGAAGACGTAGGTGATGTTTCCTAAAGCATAGCTCTGCAAACTCAAAATTACTTTTCAACCCACTCATCCATAATCTATTAATAGTAGATATCATTGGATATTATAGTGCCAAAAATAGAATTTCTGCATCTTCATGACTACCATCAGGGTTTTGATAATAGTTTTTGCGTGTACCTACTTTGATAAATCCCAGCGAACGATAAAAATTTATAGCTATGGTGTTAGAGGGTCTGACTTCGAGAAAAATACTTTCAGCATGTGCAGTTACAAGTTCAATTAAAAAGTTTAATAACACCCTACCCAATCCTTGTCCTTGAGCTCGTGGTGAAACTGCAATATTTAATAAATGGCATTCAGACACTTGAACACTTGCAATCATGAATCCCAACACACGTTTTCTTTTTTCAATAACAAAACAAAGATAACCAACGGAAATACAGTCTCTAAAAATTCCTAAGCTCCAGGGAGAAACATGTGCAGCATCTTCAATTTCTTTAACTCGCTCTAAGTCATTATGTGTCATTTTACGAATTACATGGGTCACATCTTAGCCTCTTTAAATAATATTAATATATTGCCCTTCAATTTATATAGAAAATAAAATGCAAACACAGCTTCATGTCACAAAAAAATGAGGTTTGTAAGTTTTTTTGCGCCCTCCATAGATTAACAGCATAGATTGAATTAAAAATTTAACCTCGCGTATTCCGCCTTACTTTAGATAATATAAGGCCGGTAACCTCTCTTTTCAGCCAAGGTAGATATCTACTTTAAAGTAGACAAATATCAACGCACTACCTTGGCTATTCAATCGTCTATTTCTTTTTTTTCTTTGGTGGAAGCAAGTCGGTTATCGAACCTTCAAACATCTCACTTGCTTGCGCAATAGTTTCTGACAGCGTTGGATGTGGATGAATAGTTAAGGCGATATCTTCAGCATCAGCGCCCATTTCAATAGCTAAAGTAGCTTCAGCAATTAAATCGCCAGCATTTGGACCAACAATTCCTGCACCTAAAAGACGATTTGTATCAGGACAGAATAGCAGTTTAGTCATGCCCTCATCGCGCCCCAAGCTCAAAGAGCGACCGCTAGCCATCCAAGGAAACACACCTTTTTCAACAGCAATGCCTTTTTCTTTAGCCTCTTTTTCAGTTAAACCAGTCCATGCTATTTCTGGATCTGTATAAGCCACTGACGGAATACACTTAGGCTCAAAGAAATGTTTTTTACCAGCAATGACTTCAGCAGCAACTTTACCTTCAGGAATTGCTTTATGAGCAAGCATGGGCTGCCCAACAACATCACCAATAGCATAAATGTGTGAAACATTGGTGCGCTGTTGGGGATCTACTTTTATAAATCCTCGCTCATCAACATTGACGCCAGCTTTTTCTGCATCAATATTGCCACCATTCGGTCTACGTCCAACGGCTACCAGCATTTGCCCACAGTTAAATGTCTCTTTTTTGCCATCTTTTGTCTCAACATGCACTGTGAGCTCTTTTTTATTTGCCTCAACAGCGGTGACTTTTGTTGATAACTTAAATGAAACACCTTGCTTTTCCATGCGCTTGTGTAGTGCTTTCACTAAATCACTATCCGCACCTGGAATTAATTGATCCATAAACTCAACAACAGTCACTTTTACACCAAGAGCGCTATAAACTGTAGCCATTTCAAGACCAATAATACCCCCACCCAGTACGCACAAATCACCTTTAATATCTTTTAGTTCAAGGGCACCTGTAGAAGTGAAAATACGCTCATCTTCAGGTATAAACGGTAATTTCACAGCTTCTGAGCCGCAAGCAATGATTGCATGCTTAAATTGAATTACTGTTTGCTCCCCGTTATTATCTGCCACCAACTCATTAGAAGAGCGAAACTGGCCAACACCAGTCACCACTTGTACTTTGCGCTGTTTTGCAAGCATTTGTAGCCCACCAGTAAGCTTTTTAACAACACTATTTTTCCAGGCAACCATTTTTTTACTATCAAGCTTAGGGCTACCAAACTCAACACCATGAGCAGAAGCAGCTTTTGATTCATCTATGACCTTGGCAATATGCAATAAAGCCTTAGATGGAATACAGCCAACATTTAAACAAACACCACCAACATTCTCATAGCGCTCTACCATAATTACATTAAGGCCTAAATCAGCAGCTCTAAACGCTGCTGTGTAACCCCCAGGTCCACTACCTAAAACCACAACATCACAAGAAAGGCTTTTACTCATCTCACCCTCATCATCTATAAAATTAACTTACGAATATCACCTAGTGCTTCGGCTAAATATTTTGTAAACCGTGCTGCTTCAGCTCCGTCAATGACACGATGATCATAGGAGAGGCTAAAAGGCAATATTAATCTTGGTATAAACTCGCTCCCTGATAAAACAGGCATCCACTTACTTCTTGAAACACCTAAAATAGCAACCTCAGGATGATTTACAATAGGCGTAAATCCACTACCACTGATGCCACCTAAACTTGATACTGTAAAACTACCACCGCTTAAATCTTTAGGTGTCAACTTCCCTTCTCTTGCTTTTTCACTTAAGTATCCCATTTCTTTAGCAATCTCTAATACCGATAATTGATCAGCATTTTTTATCACAGGAACAACCAAACCCTGTGGCGTATCCACGGCAATACCAATATGGTAATAATGCTTCGTAATAAGGGCTTCACCATTTGGACTTAACGAAGCATTAAATTGTGGAAATGCCTTTAGAGCAGATACGATTGCTTTAACAATAAAAGCAAGAGGGGTTAGTTTTACGCCCTTACTTAACGCTTCTTTTTTTTGTGCTTGCCTAAACGACTCAAGCTCAGTGGTATCCGCTTCGTCAAACTGTGTCACGTGGGGAATGTTTAACCATGCATTATGCATGTACTTTGCTGTTAAGCGCTTAATTTTATTAAGTGGCTGTTCGGAAATATCTCCAAACTGGCTAAAATCAACCGCAGGCGACGTTGGTATGCCTAAGCCATCTTTAGGCTTACTTAACTCACTTTTAACAAACTGCTTTACATCAGCTTCTATAATGCGTCCCTTTCTACCACTACCGTTTACTTGTGTTAAATCAACACCAAACTCTCTAGCCAAACGTTTAATTGAGGGCGAAGCATAAACGCCTTTAAATGAAGTAAAACGAGTATTCTGTGCCTTATTTATCGTAGATGATTCTTGCTTAACTGCCGGCTTATTTTCTTCTTTATGACTGGTTTCAAAAGACTTGACGGGCTCAACAGAATCATCACCATTTGTTATCTCAAGAAGACAAATAACATCATCTTTATTAACTTTATCGCCAACTTTTATTGTGACGTCTTTAACTGTCCCTGAAAAAGGTGATGGTATATCCATCGTAGCCTTATCACCTTCGAGTGTCATTAATGAATCATCTTTAGCAATAGTATCACCAGTGCTTATTAGCACATCAATCACATCAACATCTCGAGCATCGCCAATATCAGGGATAGTGACTTCAATCGCCTTTGGCGCTGAATTTTGTGCTTTATCAGTCACAACGCTTGGTTGTTCCTCTTGAGGCCTATTATCGATTTTTGATGTTTCTTCAACAGCGACTTCTTGCTTGAGAATTAATAAAGGGTCGCCTTCACTCACCTTATCACCAACATTAAGGAGTATCTGTTTGACTATACCTGACTCTGTTGACGGAATATCCATACTCGCCTTATCAGACTCCAAGGTAATAATCGAATCATCTTTACTAATTTTGTCACCAACCTTCACTAAAACATCAATAACATCCACATTAGCCGCGCCGCCAATATCTGGTATGAATATTTGAATTTCTTTGCTCATTATTTATCTCAACTTAATAAGGGCGCTGTTTTTTCAGCATCAATACCTAACTGCTTCATTGCATCACTAACCATATCTCTACTGATATCCCCTTCATCAGCTAAAGCAGTCAGCACAGCAAGTACAATAAACTTAGCATCAACTTCAAAAAAATGTCTTAATTGCTTACGAGTATCACTACGACCAAATCCATCAGTGCCTAAAGTCACATATCGTGTTGGTACAAACTCTCGAATTTGATCTGCATATAAGCGCATATAATCTGTTGCTGCGATCACTGGTTTTTTTATATCTTTTAAACAGCTTTCAACATAACTAAGTTGTGCCTTTTTATTTGGGTGCATACGGTTACTACGTGCAACAAGGCTTGCTTCTTTTCTCAATTCATTAAAACTAGTTACACTCCAAACATCTGAGTTTATCTTGTAATCATTCAGCAATATTTCAGATGCTTTTAACACTTCTCTTAAAATGGTTCCTGAACCTAAGAGTTGAACATTTTCTTTACCCTTTCCTTTTTTGATTGGGTACATACCCTTAATAATGCCCTCATCAACATCTTTAGGCATTTCTGGCTGCTGATAATTTTCATTCATCACTGTGATATAATAATAAACGCTTTCATTATCTTGATACATGCGCTTTAAACCATTTTGAATGATCACAGCAAGCTCGTAGGCATAAGTAGGATCATAACAAATACAATTAGGAATAGTGCCTGCTAAAATATGGCTATGACCATCTTGGTGCTGCAACCCTTCTCCGGCAAGTGTCGTTCTACCTGCAGTCCCACCCAGTAAAAACCCTTTGGCTCGCATATCACCTGCAGCCCACGCTAAATCTCCCACTCGTTGAAAGCCAAACATTGAGTAGTAGATATAAAATGGAATCATCGGAAGATCATTACTACTGTATGAGGTTGCAGCAGACAGCCATGAACAAAAGGCACCAGCTTCGTTTAACCCTTCTTGTAACATCTGTCCGTCAGTGGCCTCACGATAATACATCACTTGGTCATTATCGACAGGCGTGTAAAGCTGTCCCAATGGAGAGTAAATACCTATTTGTCTAAATAAACCCTCCATACCAAAGGTACGACACTCATCGGGCACAATAGGTACGACTCTGTCTTGAATCGCTTTATCTTTTAGAAGTGTATTTAATATCCTCACGAAAGCCATTGTTGTAGAGATCTCACGATCACCACTACCTTTTGTCACTACTTCAAAAGCTGATAAGTCAGGAACGCTTAAAAACTTTGAACACTCACTACGATGTGGAAGATAGCCACCTAGCTGCTGTCTTTGCTGTTTAATATATTTAATTTCAGGACTATTTTCATCTGGCCTGTAAAACGGAACTTTTTCTAAATCTTCATCTTTTATCGGAATATTAAATCTATCCCTAAATAAAGCCAGCTGCTCGGTAGTCATTTTCTTTTGTTGATGAGTGATATTTAACCCCTCACCAGCTGCACCCATACCGTAACCTTTCACGGTTTTTGCTAAAATAACAACCGGCTTATCTTTAGTATTTACAGCTTCATGATAAGCAGCATAGACCTTTTGTATATCATGCCCACCACGATTTAGTCGCCAAATTTCATCATCGGTTAAGTGCGCGACCATTTCTTTTAATTCAGGGTATTTACCAAAAAAGTGCTCTCTAACATATGCGCCATCTTTTGCTTTGTATGCTTGAAAATCTCCATCAACACATTCAGCCATTCTTCTAAGTAATAAGCCGTCTTTATCTTTTGCAAACAATGGATCCCAACGGCTACCCCAAATGACCTTGATAACACGCCAATTAGCGCCACTAAACATAGACTCTAGCTCATCGATAATCTTCCCATTACCTCGTACAGGTCCATCTAAACGCTGTAAATTACAATTAACAACAAAAATAAGATTATCCAGCCGCTCACGTGACGCTAATGAAATGGCACCTAACGACTCAGGCTCATCCATTTCTCCATCACCTAAAAAAGCCCACACGTGCCTTTTTGAGTTATCTTGTAATCCCCTGTTATGTAGGTACTTTAAAAACCGTGCATTATATATGGCTTGTATTGGTCCTAAGCCCATAGAAACTGTAGGAAATTGCCAAAAATTAGGCATCAACCATGGGTGGGGGTATGAAGATAAGCCTTTTTGCTCTACCTCTTGCCTAAAGTGTGCTAAATCATCCTCGGATAAGCGCCCTTCTAGGAAAGCTCGTGCATAAATGCCAGGGGATGAATGTC
>JAUICE010000007.1 GCA_030428185.1 Gammaproteobacteria bacterium | reverse complement strand
ATTGAGTGAGGATCTTATTGGAATATACACGTGCCACGTCTAGTAGCGAATGAAACTAAAACAGAAAAATTAAAACATCTTGTAAAGCAAGCTAAAAAACTGGAGTTATCTATCAAGTCTATAGAAGGTGATTCTATTGATTTTCAACAAAATTTGTTTTTGACAGAGCTTGAAGAAGCAATAAAAGAAATAAAGCAATCTATAACAATAAAAGAAAAGATATATATGGAGATGTTCACTTCATTACAGAGACGAACAGGCTCAGGGCAGGCAATGAAACGGCCCAGCAGAAGGTTAGATCACATCATACCTAGATATATTCACGTTTCTGTTTTACTAGGACGTCAGTTATATTCCACTATTAGAAAACTTGAAGATAAGGCTTCTGAATATCAAAGTGAACCTTTTATGTTAAACCGTATCAATCTCGTACAAATGAGATTATTAAAGAGCTATAAAAAGTTAGGAAAAGCTGTTTACGATCAGATGGAAGCATACGATATATATTATATGAATATAAAGCATATGCGTGCGGAAACTTTTCAGCTTGATGATTATTTACATCTTACTGATGGAACATCACATAGAGAGTTTATTAAAGAGCAACACGCCATTTGTTATACACGCTACTTGGAGTTAAGGACTCTCTATAGCACTACTAACACGAGTAACTTTTCTTTAACGAGATCCGTCATGAGCTTCTTCTCTCGTAGTAGGCGACCACATTCAATAGACTCAATAGATTCAACAGCTCAAATAGAAAGTGCTGCTATGGAGCATTCAGACAAAACAACAACAAAAGCTACTGTTACTGTTATCGATCTAGATGAGGTGATGTCGCAGGGAGAAACAAACAATAATGATGGAACAGGTGAACCTAAATCATCATTTTTTTCAACAATTGTCTAAATTAAATAGGCTGGATAATCAAAAAAGACATTTTTTGCTTTAATTAATCATTAAAACTGATTTTTGGTTGCTCAAATCTACTTTTGCCTAGATTGTACTCAAAAATCACACTCATGCGGTTACCCAGTAGTAGACAAAATAATAGTAGGCATCTTTAAATCAAGCGTATAGAATATTTTTTTATCTTTTGATTGGTCTCCCAGTATGCCTCAGTCTATTGAAGTGATTACGCCTTTATCATTTGAGGCAGAAAATCACTTTTACCCTAAAGTGCTCAATTCTCAGCTGCATCCAATGGTCAGTTATTTTCTAAAAATGACACCTGAAAACATCATAGAGCGTTATACGCATTTAAATCCTACAGTTGATGCAAAGTTTTTAAAGCAACTCATCACTCAACCCGTACGACATTTCTATTGGGGTGGAGCAGACTTATTCTACGTCACCACTGAAAGTGGAAATAGGCGTATGATTGTTCTAGAAACAAACTCTTGTCCTTCTGGACAAAAATCTATGCCGTTAAGTGATAATAGTGATGAATTTAGAGGATATAAGCGATTATTAGAAGAATCATTTTTACCTAGTATTAAAAAGAAAAAACGTCTTCCAGAAGGTGTTCTTGCTGTTATTTATGATAAAAACTATACAGAGGCCTCAGGATATGCTGCAACACTTGCGGAACTTACAGGAGAGAAAGTCTATTTAGTCTCTCATTATAATCAGTCTGATAGAGCTCTCAAACTGATTGATAAGGTATTACATCTTCATCATCAAGATACTTGGGTACCAATACGTGCGGCGTTGAGGTATGTGACGCAAAAGCCTTGGAATCGGTTACCCATTGAAACACAAACCTTTATTTATAACTCAACGCTTGTGTGTTTATCGGGGGGGCGTAATAAATTACTTGCTAGTAAAGCCTATGAACTATTTAATTCTGATATTCGTGAGCATGGGTTAAGTATTCGTACTCCAGATACGATTCGTGATGTCAATAAGGTAGAAGTTCCTCTATGGGTGCAGCGATTTGGTGGCTATGCAGTAGTAAAAAATCCATACAGTAATGCGGGTCAAGGTGTTTATACGATTACATCTGAACGAGAGTTAGAAGCCTTTATGGCTATTGAACATGACTATGATCAATTCATTGTTCAAAGCTTGATTGGTCACTATGAGTGGAGCTCAATGAATGAGAAAGGTCGCTTTTATCATATTGGGACCATGCCTTCTAAGAAAGGCGAAATTTTTGTTGCTGATTTGCGTATGATGGTTTATTCAACGCCACAAGGTTTTGTCCCATGTGCGATTTATGCGCGACGCGCTAAATCTCCCCTAGTGTCGAAAATTAGTGAGTCGACACCAAGTTGGGATATGTTAGGAACAAATTTATCGATAAAAAAAGGCGACAATACATGGGATAGTGACATCAATCGTTTAATGCAGATGGATATTAAGGATTTTAATGCAGTTGGAATTGGGCTAGATGATTTAATTGAAGCATTTATTCAGACAGTTCTTTCAGTTGTTGCTATTGATAACATGGCGATGACTTTAATTAATTCTAAAGGGAAATTTAGAAAAAAATTATTTAGCTCTTTAGACAATGATCCGAACTTACTTATGGAAATTATGATATGACAATCATCAGGGATGATATCGATTTTAATTATTTAGATCTTTATAGTAAGCAAACCTTTAAAATTAACTTAATTAAAAACTCCCTTGGAGATTTTTGGCAAGTTCCAGTCATGGTTGCAAAAGGATCAGAAGGAAAGACCATTGGCATTACAGCTGCTATTCATGGAAATGAGCTTAATGGTATCCCCACTATCCATGCCTTATGGGAAGCGATTGACGAAAAAAAATTATCCGGAACTATTGTGTTAGTTCCAGTTGTCAATGTTCCAGGATTTATGAATGGTACACGGGAATTTCCAGATGGAAAAGACTTAAACCGTATCATGCCTGGAAAGAAACATGGGCCAAGCTCCTCTCGCTATGTGTATGAGATGATTGAAAAAATTGGTAAGCAATTTGATTACCATCTAGATTTACATACCGCAAGCCATGGTCGAGTCAACTCTTATTATCTGAAAGCTAAATTAGACGATAAGGTGACCTTTGATATTGCTAAAACCTTAGCGCCATCTATTATGGTGAATGAAGTAGGGCCTAAAGGCTCTTTTCGCTCTATTTATGAATCATTCAATAAACCGTCTTTAACTTTAGAGTTAGGTGATCCAAATATTATTCAATCACATCATGTCGAGCCAGCTTTTTATGGGATTTTGAATGTGCTAAAAAAGCTAAAATTTCTTGATGTTGGAAAAAACAAATCACCTAAAAGCGTGAAGCATAAACCAGTTATTTGTGATCACTCTCAGTGGTTTTATGCAAGACATGGCGGTATTTTGGTATTGTTAACCAAGCTCTTAGAAAAAGTACATAAAGGTCAGCCAATCGCGCGTATTACCAATATATATGGTGAAAAAGTTGTAGAGATTAATGCAAAATTTGATGGTGTTGTGATTGGTCAATCAACCTATCCAGTTTGTGATGAGGGCTCTAGAGTTGTTCATCTTGGTAATGTCGAAAAGTCTTATAAATGATTATACATTAACATGTTAAACAAGAGGTGATTATGGGGATGCTGATTGACGGGGAGTGGAAAGATGTCTGGTATGATACTCAAAGTACCGGCGGGCGCTTTAAAAGGAGTCAATCTCAATTTAGACACTGGATAACAACCGATGGCTTTCGAGGTCCAACAGGTGAAAGTGGGTTCAAAGCGGAGCGTGACCGATATCATTTATATGCAAGTTATGCCTGTCCATGGGCTCATCGTGTATTGATATACCTTGCTCTTAAGGGGCTAGATTCTTTTATTGATGTGTCATTTGTTCATTGGTTCATGGGGAAAAATGGTTGGACATTTGAACAAGATAAACAGCATATCGTTTGCGATAAACTTTTTAACTTTAAGTTTTTACATCAGGTGTATACAAAAGCGTTACCAAGCTACACGGGGCGAGTGACTGTGCCTATACTCTGGGATAAGAAGAGACAGCAGATAGTATCTAATGAGTCTTCCGATATTATTCGCATGTTAAATACAGCCTTTGATAATATTGGCGCAAAGCCAGGTGACTATTATCCAAAAGAAAATCGTAACGAGATTGATGCTTTAAACGAGCGTATCTACCATAGCATCAATAATGGTGTCTATAAATGTGGATTTGCAACGAGTCAACATGCATATGATGAAGCTATAGTGCCACTGTTTAATATGCTTGATGAGCTTGAGTTACGCTTAGAAAAGCAAACATTTTTATGTGGTAGCGAACCGCTAGAGGCCGATTGGCGATTATTTCCAACACTCTTTCGTTTTGATGCAATTTACTTTAGCCATTTCAAATGCGCTAAAAAACGTTTGCAAGACTACCCGAACCTTTGGGCATACACTAAAAAAATGTACCACTGGCCTGGGATTTCACAAACAACCAACCTCGATCATGCGAGATATCATTATTTTCAAAGTCATAGTACGATTAACCCAAGTCGAATTGTACCAGTTTCCACCGATATCGATTGGGATAGTTTGATATCAGCTTCTTAAAATTACGCGTTTACAGGTACCTTGAGTATCGTTATCATTTGCACTTAAACTTATAAGTGCTTTTATAGATGTTTTCTCTATTTTCTTTTTTTTATAGTAGTCGTGAACAAAATATTCCAGATGAAAGGCATCCACAAGAGAAGCTTTTTGATCTCATCTCCACACTAGAGCTTCCAGAAGAGTGTATTGAGCAGTTGTTTTCGATATTTGAAACTATTTTGATAAAATCTGATGAACTTAGTCAGTTGTTTTTATCTACCAGCTCTGAGTATTTTCTTTGGGAACCTCGACATATTTCAGCTGAAATGATGCCCAAAATACTCGAAAACTCCAAATTGTTAAGTACGTTGATTCATGGTTTACCCATTGATACTGCTAAGCCTGCTATAGAGAGATTTTTTTTGTTTTGGCAGCAAGAGAGGATGTTATTTAACACTAAATATCAACTTGAATACTTTATCATGTCTAAGGCAGTTAGCTTATGTGTCACCACAGAAAAGGTTGCATCTATTCGAAATGCGGTATTGAAACAATTTGTTCACATTCTAGAGCACGTGCGAGTTAACAGTTTTTTCAAAGTTTGTGACAAGCAACATCAAGATTTGTATGAAACATGTTATAAAGTTTTCAATCAATTTAAGCAAACTGTTAATGAGGCTTTTACAGTAGATGAAGAAACACTAACAATGAAACTTAAAAGGATCTCACTTGATAGTTGTATTAAAGAGCAAAGTGCTGAAGATATACAAGGCGAATATTATGGTAGGGTAGCTTGGGTTTAATTGACTCACTTAGTAACTAATGAGATTTATACAAGTGCGGTCCACCGGTGAGCACTGGAAGGGACCATCCCATCATCCATTGTATTATCCCACTCCATAACATCTTGACTGTTAAAAAAAATGTTGGGTACGCGTTGATGGTAAAGATGTTGATGACGAGTAACAGGACTTCTATCTAGGTCAATTGTATGCGATTCTGCTTGTGGTATTGCGATATCTCTTGGGATATTAGTTGCATCGTGTGTACTATCTTCTTCATTTATTGTGATAACCACATCGCTTCGGTGCATACTCTCAATTGTAGATAGATCTTCATTATTATCTCCGTTTGAACTCTCTTCATCCTCGTTGATATCTTCATTTGTACGTGTAATCATAGCTCTAAGCACCGTTACTTCTTCCTGTAGTGCTTTGAGAGCCGCCCGTATACTGCTGCTACTAGATAGTGAGTGTTCTAAATTAATGCGATTATCCGCTTGCTCAATGATACGACTATTACTTAACTCATCATCAAGGCTTGGTAGTAAACCAGCCTCAATTAGTTCATGGATACTCTTATGTGATTTTAAAACAGGCAGTTCAATGAAAAGTACACGAAGTAGTGTGAAAAACTGTAATATATTATCAACGTGTTTATGTATCAGTGAATATGTTAGCACACTCTTTAGATCATTTTTTAAATATTTTGGTAGTAAAACGAAGTTATGAATAGTAGTTGCTAGCATATCAACGCCGGTAATTATCCCAAGGACTATCCAAAATTTAGGGTTGCTAGCTTGTAATGCAATAATTGGTATGCGAAAGGCATTATTAAATATACTGATGATATCGTAGATCTGAATAAGTTTTGTTGATATATATCCAGAGACACTATTTGCCTTATGAAATAAAAATAAAGGTGAGAGAAAAAACTCTGATATTCGTAAAAACGGAACTTTCATCCAACTTCTAACTTGCTGTGGCCATCGACCATCTGGCGCAAAAAATTGAGTAGGAACGTCTGTTGAAAAAAAACAGCTGCTATCTAACTTCGTTTTTGGCACTCCTTGTGGATTTGGCGTAAGCGAATACCGATGTGTTAGCTGTCTATCTTCACCATAAAAATCGGCATCATGATCTTTAAGCGCTTTGTAAAAAGCTCTGATATTCCATAATGAAACTGCACCATGCACCGCTCTCACAGTTCCTGTTGCACTTTCAAAGCCTTTTTGCATGGCTGCGCGTATATAATCAATGTCCTGCCAACTGATAAGCAATGATTTTTTTCCATTAGGGGCAACAGCTCTAATAGGAAAAGCGATACATTCTACAAGGGGATCTTTAAATAAACTTTTATGAAAAATAAAATTATCAGGGATACATACATCATCATCAAAGGTTAGTACATATTTAATTCCAGATGGATTTTTGAGTTCATTGACCAGTGCTTTAAATTGAGCTGTTGTTTTACTTGGATTAGGATAATACGCGTAACTTATATTTGAGTCCACGCTTTCTACAAGCGCTTCGGTGTCATCAGTAGGGTGTGTGTTGCGTCCATTATCAACAATACGAATATTTTTAGCTGGTACATGTTTTAGTGCACTAACTAAAACTTCGTGAAATCGCCTTTTTCCAGATTCATCACTACAGGTATTATGGCACGGGATCATTACCATAAGTGCTTTATTTTTTTTATAACGAATTTTTAATGTAGAAGCTGATAGACCTGTTTTTTTAACAAGACTAGGCCAATCTATATCTTCAATTTCATTCTCGAGCGCTTCTTCTGTCTCTATACATTCATCATTGATAACTTCAGCGGAAAGTGGCGTTTGTAGGGAGTTTGGAAATCGTGAAAATCCCCATTGTAATATTGTCATTAATGGATCAAGGCCAAAAGCAATAATGTTTAGCCATAAGAAGTTTTCCCCCATAAATGACTCTATTGCTCGAAGTCCATTTAAATCATGGAGTAAATAAAACATTAAATAAATGATACTGCCGGTAACTAGCCAAACAAAGACACGCTTAAGTGTTAATGGAAATATATATTTTTTTGGGTTAAGCACATTAGTAAAGAAATAGTGTGTAGATGACTCAGAACTTTCATCTAGACTTCTTGTGTTGTCAGAATCTTCAGGGATAGGAATGCTGGTGCTTTCAATTTGCTCAGATGATAAAGGCATCATTAATATGGTTAGGTAAGCTTTAAAGCTCATTATCATACAAAGTAAAGTGAAAAAAATCAATACTTATTGTTCTTTTAATGCCCAAAAAAGATTTTTCATCTATACTAAAAAAGATAAGTGAAAAAAAGGTGAAATAATCTTTTATGTTAAATATCAACTACTTGTGGATTGGACCTCCTCCAGTTAAAGGTTCAAGAAACTTTGGTCAAGATTGCATAGGCCCAATGCTGATGGCTAAAGTGAACAAAAATCAAAAGGTTATCTTTTGGTGTTTAGATGAATATAAGCCATATTATGAAGCCCTTTTAAAGGATACGGGAATCATCGTTCATGCTGTAGAGGAGGCTGTTGATGTCAAACAACACCCGGATTTGGTGGAGTTTATGTCTCAAGTGTTTACTAGAGTGAAAGCGCTTAGAGCTGAAGGTGCATCAAGAAAAGATATTTCGCGAGAATTCATTACGCTTAAAGATATTTTTGCCTATTACCTTCAAACCAAGCATTGTTTATACGAGGATGTGGGGGCTTATTTTCTTGATACGAACGTTACACCGGTTATGGTCGATGGTGAGTATTTTCTACCCAAGTTAACACAGTTTTCGGCTTCATATACTCAAGTTCAACTCGATCCATGGTTGATGTATCGACCGAAACTAGATGATGATGCAGTTAAAGCATATGAAGAGCGATTTGAAAAGGTATTAAGAGAATGTCGAGGGGCTTATCAACTTTTACAAGAGCATGCTGGAGCTCATAAAGACACTGTTCCAAGACATCTTAATTTTAGTCTTAGAATCTTGGGAAATGCATTTGTAAAAACAGCAGAAAGTGCAGAAAAATTGGCTTGCCGTGAAGATACTCAAGATCTTCAGTTAGTACAAAATATCCCTCTTAAAAAGCGATATATGAGTTCGCACAAAGATAGTGATTATATCAACTCAACTCCATTATTATCACGCATTATTCGCTCTAAAGCATCTTGCGCAGATGAGCTGGAATTTTACCTAAGTCAAGAAGGATTTGGTGTTACAAGTCTTTATAAAAAACAAGGAAAAATGACTAATGTATTTCTTGAATTCGAGAAATTCGAGCAGAGTAAGTCTGTTGAGTTAGCACTATTACTAAAATACCTTGACGATGTATCAATGCTTTTTTTTAATGATAACGCTATTGATATAGACCAATTTCCACCTATATATGTGTTTTTTGCTCGTTATTTTAGTGGCATAAAAGATGAATTGCCGATTTTATTGAAACACTGCTTTGATAATTCCCCGCTGCTTGCGACTAAAATTTATCAAAATTTAAATAAAGTATTTAAAACAAGTATATCCTCCATTGAGACATTATTAGATTTTTTTGAAGAAGCACTAGAGGATGAAGAAGCACTAGAGGATGAAGAAAAAGCAGATAAAGCATTTAAGGTTCTCCTTGCTTCTAGTGACTATCTGTTGCCAAGTGAGCACAACTGTCATATTCCTTCCGAGGTAAAAGAAATGCATAAATTATTGTCAGAAAAAGTTAGTTCGGCAGGCCGGAGCACACTGTTTCCCGCTTTAAGAGAGGATGACGAATCTGACTCAGACTTAAGCGCTCAGCCTGAAGATGCCTCATCTCATGGTAAGGACGGTCTGACCAAATGAGAGGCTAGCGAATATGGCGAGCCATTTCTTTTGCAAAGTAGGTAATAATAAAATCTGCTCCAGCGCGCTTAATGGCAATCAGGCTTTCTATCATCGCGTTTTGCTCATCAATTAAGCCAACTTTAGCACCATGCTTAATCAGAGCATATTCACCGCTCACTTGATAAGCACACAGCGGAATTTCTGGAAATGTATCTTTTATTTGGTGGATGACATCTAGATAAAGTCCAGCGGGCTTTACCATCACCATGTCTGTTGATTCGCTAATATCTAACGACACTTCACGTATGGCTTCTTGGCGATTTGCAATATCCATTTGATATTGTTTTCTGTCACCAAATTGTAGTGAAAAACCGGCTGCATCTCTAAAGGGTCCATAGAAACTAGAGCTGTATTTTGCGCTATAACTTAAAAGACCAACATCAATGAGCTGCTCTTTATCTAACGCCTCTCTAAGCGCTGCGATCATTCCGTCCATCATGCCGCTAGGTGCGATAATGTCAGCACCTGCCTTACCAAGAATAACGGCTTGTTTTTGCAAATTTTCTAGTGTTTTATCATTATTAACACGGTTATTTTCAATGACGCCGCAGTGACCATGCTCGGTATATTCACAAAAACACAAGTCTGCAATGACACAAAGATTAGTGTTGTGATTTTTTATTGTTTTAATAGCTTCTGCAACAATATGCTGCTCGCTAAGAGCGTGCGAGCCAATAGCATCTTTATCTTTTGGGATGCCAAATAAAATGATGGCATTAATACCAAGATTAGCTATTTCGTTAATTTCTTCTTTAAGATGAGTTAATCCTATTTGAAAGACACCTGGTAGAGTCGTAATTTCTTGGCGTTTCTCTAAGCCTTCTTTGATAAAAATTGGGTAGACTAAATCGTTGACGGTTAACTGATGCTCACGTATTAATGCTCTTATTGCAGGGGTCTTTCTCAGTCGTCTTAGCCGAATTGGCAGATGAATAGCGCTATTCATTTGAATTCCTAGTAATCACGTGAACAATTGCGCCATATTAAAGCAAAAACCATATAATTTCTATCAGCTGTTTGATAATAGAGGTTTCGCGTATTCTTAATAATAAGGAAATCAATCAATGCATAAATCAATGAGTTGTATTTAATTTGTGTGAAACAGCCTTTTTTATTTAATAAATTGTTAATAATATGATGTTATCCTAAAGGAGTCATAAAATAATGGAGTAGCGGATATGCCACATTCAAACCATGAATCTGATGATGAGGAAGTTGATGATAATGATACTTATGTAGGGCTTTATGAGACTTATGTCCCTGACGACACACGATCGCTGAATTCCAGAGATCAAGAGATTTTTGATGGTTACTTGGGCTTATTTAAAGAGAGCTTACAAAATACTCCCTCGTTTGATGATGATGAAAATCTTAAGCAGCAATCAAAGAGACATCCTTGGCAGGCTTGGGCTTTAAACTTAAAGCCTCTAATTAATAAAATGGTTTTAGATGCATTTAAATCTCCTGATATTGAAAGAGGAGGGGAGATTGGCCGAGTCGAGGGTGTTGAGCTTTATTTAACAGGCTCATTAGCAAAATCGCAAGCAACACCTTATAGCGATTTTGATGCGTTTGTATTGTATCGAGATGATGACACTAAGCAAAAAGCGCATCCTGTATTTGTAGCAGTCAATCATTTGCTATTTAGAATTTTTGAGAAAGCCAATGTGCTGTGCCCAGATCCCATTGGTTTGAATCCCCAGCGACTTGGCGATACACCTGAAAAGCTTGCTGAAAAAGTACAAGATGGGATGGTGCCAGAGTTGGAAACACTCATAGCGGTGATGAGCTCTAAACCTTTGATGGGCAGTGGTGATTTACAACAAGAGCTTAGAGATATTGTTGAAAGTCGTAGTGAATTAAAAGAAAAAATTACAGCGAAAAGTATTTACCAGAATGCGCTGAGCTTTAAGCCACCTGAATCTGGGGCAGAGACTATTAATATTAAAACGCACATTCTTCGTCCGCTTGATTTTATGTTGATGGGGCTTAGGAGTGAATTTCCAGAATATTTTATTGATAATGAAGATGGAAAGTATTTAGATACGCTAAGAACTATTGATAGACTGATATTGCTCGTCTCACGAGGGCATAATGATGACAGACCTATTGATCCAAGACTTCCTTCTTTTGACGTATTATGTGCCTTACAAGAGACATTTATTGGTGCAATGACACTTCGTTTTCATCAACATGTTGCCCATAAAAAAGAAGTCGATACAGTAGCTATCCAAAGTCATGATGATATTCCCAAACTGCTTAATAATGTTGAATGTCTTAGAGGTTATTTTAATAGTAGATTGATACAACTTGATGCGAGCCTAACAGGACATGAAACGTTAGAAAAGACATATGCAAATGACTATCAAAAGCAGAGAGTAACTCGTCGAAAACGAAATGCGCTTTTAGGTTCTAGCCTGACACTACTAAGTGTTGGCATAGGTGTTTTATTGGTGGCAACTGGAGTTTTTGCGCCCTTAGGTGTTGGTTTAGTAGGTTTTTCTGCAATGGCAGGCGCGGGCTTCTTAGCTGGAGCAATGATGGCTGCTGTGAGTATATTTACCCATAATAAGAGCGCACCAATTAAAAGGAAGCAATTTACCTCACCACATATGAGACAAGGAGAACGGATAACAATACATCATCCAAGACCAGCATCCCTTCGCTCAGACTCTACGTCTTTGTTGGTTCGACGTTTAGGTGAACCTAGAGGGCCAGTTGAAGAAACAATGCATGTTCATGATAGAGATGAGAGTATAGTGCATGAGCGAACTAGAGCTGCCGAAGAAGAGCAGGAGTTCAATCAACCTAATAGGGTAGAGCAAGAATATATAGACATGAGCATGTCAAGTAGCTAAAACTCTTGTTTTTTAGAGCTTCCTATTATGCTTGCTTTATTTTCTTCTGTAATTATATAGCACATCAAAGCCGGTGGCGCTGCCACTGGTCTCGGTCACTAGCGACCAATTCGGTTTGAAATCGTAAAGAATACGAATGATATTTGCTCCATCACCTAGCCCAGCACTAAACTGCATTTTGACTTTAGATGAAATTGACTTGCTGAGTAGTACCGCTGGACTTTGTGAGATAGTACCGTCTTCATTATAATTACTTTGTGTTTCAAGACTGACATCAAATCCTAAGGCGTGCTGCAATTCGCCGGTTAGCTGTTGACCACTGCTGCCACCACCTAAGTTGAGTGAAGATAGGGCGCCAATTAAGGCTTCACTACCACCACTGGCATCGCCTGCTTGATGAGCAGGTCGTCCAAGGACAATCATTGAGAGAATATCGGCTTGACTTAAGACAGGAGGGTTAGAAAACAAGGTGATATTTGGTCTTCTTACACGTCCAGTTGCACGAATACCAGCTTCTAAACGGTGTAAAGACGATACCGGTCCTGATTGTGTATTGATATTTAATTGTTGGTTACCTTGCGCCTCAAAGATACGTACGGCTCTAATATTGATGAGCGGGTTATTAATGACACCACCATGATATTCAATATCGCCTTGAGTAATGCTGAGATCTTGCCCATAAGCATTAAATTTGCCATCGATAAATTTAAGATGGCCACGTGCATGTATCAACTGGTTTGGCCTTGCATTGATATGCAGCTTACCACTAATACGACCTGTCAGTCCGTTGGTATTGATAGCTACTTGTTGTCCTAAGTGTAGGTCAAGATTAAGGCCAATTGCTTGGCGTGTTCCTATGGGTTCACCGTCTTGTATGATGATCACATCGCTAGGAAGTTCTTCACTGGATGAAAAGTCAGTCGGACTAATGCGTGCCTTAGGAATATTGATTTGGCCTTTGAGTAAAAGATGGTTTGCTTGCGATTGCAGCGTGATATCAGGAGAGGCTTGAATCAAATACTGCTTGTTATTGATAACAATCACATCTCTACCTGATATTTTTATTTGATAATGTGATGCATCAAAATCAGTTTTGCCTTGGCCATTGATAGTCAAAGTTTGGCCCTGGGTATTGACTCTACCATTTAAGTGCCATGTGTCTCCTTGGGTGTTTAAAGAAAGAGAAATAGAGGAAAACAATACATTGAGCGGTGCGATAAAAGCTTGAGCACGATTTAAATGTCCAGTAGCGCTAAAGTTAGGCTTTTTAAGCAAGCCATCGATAATCAAGCGTATATCCACATCACCTTGCACTTGGTTTACGTTCGTGGTGAGCTTTTCAATAAAATTTAGCTCTGCTAACTTGAGATGTAATGCGCCTTTGATCGGTGATTTTAGCAGCTGTTGATGGTTAATTTTAGATGATGCATGAATATCTAAATAATTTTTATGATTGATATTGAGCTTTCCAAAAAAATCAGCCTCTCTATCTTGATAGGTCAATAACGCGTCCAACCCATTTATGGCTAATTGATGTGTGCCATCTAAGGAAATGTGTCCAGGGTTTAGTTTCGCTTTTAACGTGGTTTGTGGCCCAATCACACCATCTAAAGAAAATGAACTTTTTAGTACGTTGACATTGGGGATAATAGTGCTTGTATCAGGAATACTTAAGTGTACTTGTGCTTTTTTAAGAAAATTACCTTCAATGCTCAACGTATTTTTACCTAGAGCCATGTTGAAGTGACTAGGCTCTGGGTAGTTGATACTTCCATTTGCCTTAAGCGATTTATCGAAGAGGTTTCCACGAATGTTAAATATATTATTAGCCAATACTTCATGATCAATTAACTTGCCTTGCACAGAGAGTGTGGCGTCAATGTTACTTTTTAAAGAAGCATTAAAATCGCTTAAATCAAACTGATGAGTTTTAATATTCCCCTGCCATGAAAAGTAAGGAGCGAATTGTAGATTCAGCTTGCCATTTAAGCTGCTATTTTTATCTGTTATGTGTAGTTGCTCTAAAATTAGAGTTTGCAAAGAGCCATGACCTTTAAATGATGAGTTAATCCATGGGCCACTTGGATGGTGTTGGCTTAATCCATGAAATTGGATCCGATAGTCATTCGTTAAACCTTCGATAAGAAGCTTGGCATTTTTTATTTTTGTTTTTTTATTGAGTGCAACATCGTTGACGTTTGCATTAAGTGAAAACTGTTTCAGATTATTAATAAATCCTGTTATTGATGCTTGATAAGGTGATTTAGCGTATGTTTTAAGTGTGTAGTGATGTAGATCACCTAAAGCGGTTGTTTCTTGATTGATTTGTCCACTGCTTGTTAGCTTAAAAGTTAGAGGAAATGTTTTACCGTAACCTAACTGGCCAAATGCACTGACTTTGGTAGCAAACGCATCAAGATGAAAGCTTGTTAATACAAGAGCGTCGTTATTATTTGATGCATCAAGATGTAGTGCTTTTATTGGGTATATATCATCATCAAGTATTATCTTGATATTTGAAAGTTCAATGTTTTTCAACATGAAAGAAGGGATGTTTGCAAGTGTTAAAGAGGAGCTTTGTTGGTGTTTGTTAACAGTTTGTGTTGTTGAAGTTTCAATTATAGCGTCATTGAGTGTGAGTTTATTGACGTTAATATGCCACCTTAACAGTTGTAAGGGCGAAAAACCTAAAGCAACATGTTGTGCTTTTATTGTCGTGGTCTTATCTTGATAATTAAGTTGATGGAGAGAAAAGTTGCCAAGCAAATAACCTTCTGTTTGTTTAACAGAGATATTAACTTTAAATAAAGAGTTAGCTATATAAAGTGCTGCTCTAAGACCGCTATTGGTAAATCCCACAAAAACAACTAAAAAAATAAGCGTTATCAGTGTTAAGAGCAGTAAGCGTTTAATGAAAGTTAATGGCTTAAACATTTATAGATCAGGCCCCATGCTGAAGATCAATTTTATGCGTGATTTATCAATGGCTATTGGATTAGCAATACCCACTTTAATTGGGCCAATGGGACTTGCCCACATTAAGCCGCCGCCAATACTGTATAAGTGTTTTCTTGGCGCTGGATCATATACTGCGCCTCTATCAGTGAATGCAGTGACAAACCAATCATCAATGATTTCTTGTTGTACCTCAAAAGAGACGACATATTTTTTCTTTCCGGGCCCAATGCCTTGGTATTGGTATCCTCTAATACTTTCAGCTCCACCAGCCAAAAGCTGTAGGGATAAGGGTAACTGATACAAATCATCAGTCGCCATTCGTCCAAGTTCTCCACGAATAAAAAATCGTGTGCGGGTTGCTTCTGACCACAATGCGAATTTGGCATTTAGAGTCAGTTGTGCAAAACTTTCTTTGCCCATGGATCCTTTACGTGCAGCACTTCCAGCCAAGATAAGACTATAGCCTTTTTTTGAAAATAGAGGGTCGTTTACATGGCGTAATCTCAGCTCTAGGCTTGGATAGAGTAGTGAGATTTTTATTCTATCTCTATTAGTATAAGTTGTTGGTTCGTTTAATAGATTTAAACTACCAGTGAGACGAGCATTTTTTTTATTATAAATAAATCCGCCATAAAATAGTTGCCCAATACTTTTGCCGACAGGATAGTCAAGCTGAAAGGCGCGAGCAGATATGTGATATTGTTGTGTGAGTGGATCTTTACCAGGAATAAGATACTGTGCTTGTAGTGAGCTTTGTCTTTGTGATCCCAAGAGTAAAAAATTTAGTGTATGTCCATAAGGATTTAGATGATAAAGTTGTACACCTAGCCTACCTCTTGCTCCCGTGTCTGTGCCGAAGCCTAATCCTATAGAATAATGTTGAGATTTTTTGGGGTGCAATATAATGTCAACGGGGACAACAGTGACATTATTTTTAATATGTGGACGGACGACAACGCGACTAAAAAAACCACTGTTATTAAAATGTTCATTAATAGTGATCAGTTCAGTCGTTGAAAACGGGGTTCCAGACTTGACTTGGATATAGCGACGAAGGAACTCTTCACTATACGTTGTCTTGCGTTTAAACCGAAAAGCACCGAAGTAATATCGGGGGCCTGTATCAAATATAATATGGATAAAAGCTTCATGCGTATCGATATTGACAATAGCTTCTGATTTTTTAATGCGAGCTTTTAAGTATCCACGTTGCTCGGCCGCATCTAATAATTGTTGCTTTGCCTCCTCATAATGCGCACTGACGAAGACTTCACCTTGAACGATAGGGAGCTTTTTGGGCATACTATTATAAATGTGACGACCAGGACCATTGATTGTTAGATTGATGAGCCTAATGCGTACAGGTAGCCCTACATTGACGTAAGCACGATTAGAAGTGATACGAATTTGCGGTGTAAAATAACCAAATGGCTGTAGTGCCCTTAAAATATCTTCTTTTAGATAAGACTCACGTTTGCTGCCCTGATAACGCTTCTCTTTAAGGCCAATGGCAACGCGCGCCTCAACATTTTTCAAGGCTTCTTTGTTTTGAATGCCTAAAATTTGATATGCGTTAACACCTGCTGCAAAAAAAAGCAGTATGATATAAAAAAATAGTTGTCCCAAAGGGTTATTTTTTTTCATAAACGCGATAATAGCACGAGAAAAGCTACGATAACATGAGTAGGTAATGCCCCTAGGTCACCTTTTTCATCTCATATAAAATATCTAAAGCTTTTTTGGGTGTTAAACTATCAAGCTGTATGTTATCTAGATACTCTTCAATAGGATTTTGAGTTTGCTCTTTTACTGTATCAGCGATTATTTTTTTATCATCTACATTTAGTGATTCGAGTTGCCTAAGCTCAAGACGAGCCTCAACAATAACCTCTTCTGGAATACCCGCAAGCTTTGCAACTTCAATACCATAACTCTGGCTTGCTGGACCATGTTCAACACGATAAAGGAAGATAATATGTTCGTTTTTTACAGTTGCACTTAAATGAACATTCTGGATGGTTTTAGCGTTTTTATTAACGTTGGTTAGTTCGAAATAATGTGTTGAAAATAGAGTGTAGGACTTTATTTCATTTGCCAGATAGTTCTTACAAGCTTTGGCTAGTGCTAGTCCATCAAAAGTGCTTGTGCCACGACCAATCTCATCGATTAATACCAGACTGATGTCAGTTGCTTGGCGTAAAATGCTCGCTGTTTCACTCATTTCAACCATAAATGTAGATTTTCCATGGCCAATATCGTCATTAGCACCAATACGGGTAAAAATTCTATCGACAGGGCCAATGATGGCTTCACGAGCAGGTACAAAACTTCCCATATGAGCAAGTAATACAATCAATGCAGTTTGACGCATGTAAGTGGATTTGCCGCCCATATTGGGTCCTGTGATTAATAGAAGTCGTGTCTGTTCATTTAGGATAAGATCATTTGCAATGAATGGCTTATCACTGAGTGACTCAACGACTAAGTGGCGCCCACTTTTGATATCAATACATTTTTTATCAATCAGTTTGGGTGGTGTTAATTGGTGTTTATCAGCAAGATGCGCAAGAGACTGTAATACGTCCAAAAGCTTTAAGCTTTCAGTTAATTGATATAGCTCATTAAGTTTTTCTTTAAGTTTGATAATCAGTTGTTCGTATAGCAATTTTTCACGTACGATGGCCTTGGTTTTAGCCGATAATACTTTTTCTTCAAAAGTTTTTAACTCAGGGGTAATAAAACGCTCTGCATTTTTTAGTGTTTGTCGGCGCTGATAGTGTGAGGGCGCTTGGCTTGATTGTGCTTTGGATATTTCAATATAAAAACCATGTACACGATTAAACCCGACTTTAAGTGTCTGGATACCAGTGTTTTGGCGCTCTTCTTGCTCAAGCTTGATTAAAAATCCATCTGCTTTGTTTTGCATGGCGCGAAGGGTATCTAGTTCTTTATCATATCCATCATTAAAAACACCACCGTCTTTAATGGTTGCAGGTGGCGAATCAACCAATGCAGCTTCTAATTCACTCACTATGTCGCTATCAAAGTTGAGCGTTTCTTTAAGCGTAATTAGCGTCGTTAGTGTTGGTGTCCCAAGTGCTGTTTTGATGGCAGGCAGGGTTTGTAGTGTATCTCTTAACGTGGTTAGATTTTTAGGAAGTGCGTTCTCTAGCGCAATTCGCGAACTAATGCGCTCTATGTCGCCAACATGTTTTAGTTGCCAAGCGATATCTTCAAAGTGATTGTTAGTGAGCAAATAGCTTATAGCGCGCTGTCTATCAACAATCATATCTTTATTTCGAATTGGATGGGTCAACCAGCGTTTCAGCTCACGTGCACCAAATGCTGTTTTTGTGTGATTGATATGAGAAAAGAAGCTGGTATTAGATTTATCGTTAATCGTTTTAACAAGCTCTAGATTTTTAAGCGTTTGTGAATCCAGTATGACATGCTCGTGATGATTATCGATGGCGAGATGCTTGATATGTGGTAGGGCTTGCTTTTGTGTGGTTTTAAGATATTGGAGTAATGCGCCAGCAGCAGTTAGTGCACAAGGCATATTATCAATTGCAAATGCGTCTAAGTGTGCAGTTTGTAATTGTGTACACAAATCAGTATAAGCTTGTTTTTGATTAAATTCCCATTCTGGGCGAATGCGCACACAAGGGTGCTCGCTCAAATAAGAACACAGCGTTTGGCTACTTTGAATTAAAATTTCACTGGCATCTAATCGTTCTAGTTCGTTGTTTAAAGCATCAACACCGATACATTCTGATGCCATGAACCGACCACTAGACACTTCAACATAGGCAAGACCAAAAACTTGTTTACGCTCAAAAATGGCAAGTAATAGAGTTTCTTTGGTTGCTTCTAGTAAAGATTCTTCAAATAATGTTCCTGGAGTAATAATGCGAGTCACTTGTCGCTCAACAGGTCCTTTACTCAAAGCTGGATCACCGATTTGCTCACAAATAGCTATAGATTCACCAAGTTTCACCAGACGAGCTAAGTAATTATCCACCGCATGGTATGGCACACCAGCCATAGGAATAGGTTCGCCACCACTTTGACCGCGATGTGTTAAGGTTAATTGTAAGAGCTTGGCACCACGTATGGCATCGTCATAAAACATTTCATAAAAATCACCCATACGATAGAAAAGCAGTTGGTCAGGATGCAAAGCTTTTATTGCTAAGTACTGACGCATCATAGGAGTGGGTTCTTTTGCTTGACTCATGGTAGCGACTTATTGTTTTTATTTATCTTGATAGCGCTATGATAATGTATACCCAATCGAAATGAAAACACGTGGATTTAGGTTTTGATTTTTTTTAGTTAAAGCGTCTTTGATTTAAACAAGTTCTTATTGTATAAATTATAATCATATGGTATAATGTGCTCACAATTTAGTTGTGATGAGTACTTTTTTATGAAATACAGTGAGTTAGTTAGACTTGAACAGGCCGGCTATGTCAAAGGCGTTCGTAATATTCTTGCGAGAGAACCAATACATGAGATTTACTGTCGTGATATTGAGGGCAGTTCGTCTAAATATACGTGTAACTATCAAATTGTAGGGGGAGGTCCGTTGGTAGATGGTGATTATATTCAATTAGCTTCAGCAGACGAGGATAACTCTAGTAAAGGTGGTCAATTTTTTCGAAATCCATTAGCGTTTACGGTATTTCATATTTGTTTGCCTGAACATAATAAAGATGCAGCTGATTCAGATTTTGATAAGGGATTTGACCTTATTTCCAAAATCTTATTTAAACATAAGGTCTGTGTGTTTGAGGTGATCAAGTCTGGTGTGAAGATTTCCGAAACGGAACAACATTTTAAACATGGTAAAGATATACGTATCCTTCCAGGTAAGAGTCCTCATATAAGTATTGATAAATGGCATGTTATATTCACTGAAATCACACAAGCATTGACGAGTGCTAGTATTTCGCCAGGCTTTAAACCGTATATTCGTCCAGCTAATTTTGCTGATTTAGAAAGAGGTCTAGAAATTCTAAAAAATCATGCTCGCGCTCAAGACCAATATTGGGAGTCAATAGGTCATCCATTACCGAGACCTATGATTTATAGCCCTCAATTATTTGATATGGATGAAGAGCTAGAGTGGTTAAAATACGGTGATAAGGAAATACCAGGGACTAACTTTATTACTTATCATGTATCACGAGGTACAGATTTTATTGGGAAAGCGATCAGTGAGGAAAGATTTACACCAATTATAGTAGATGGGGAGCAGTGCCCAAACCCTTCATATACAGCGCCACCAAGCGGGAGATCATTTGCATCTATGGATGCGGTTATACTACGCGATAGAGCAGATGCAGCAGCCCTTGATGAAGTTGACTTAGATTTCGATGAGTTTGACTCAGACTCAGACTCTGATGAAGCACTTAATTTAGGACATTAATACTGTCCTAATCTTATTAATTAACGTTATACTATTTCCTCGATGTTGGTTTAGTACCTTTACGGTTGTTATAACCGTATTTTTTTGGAGAATAGTAACGTGGATAATAATAAGTCAAAAGCGTTAGATGCTGCCTTAAGCCAAATTGAGCGCCAATTTGGTAAAGGCTCGGTGATGAAAATGACCGATGATGCAACCCGCCATGACATAGAAGCGATTTCAACGGGCTCTTTAGGTCTTGATATTGCTTTGGGTATAGGCGGTCTTCCTAAAGGCAGAATTGTTGAAATTTTTGGTCCAGAATCTTCCGGTAAGACAACACTAACTCTACAAGTTATTGCAGAGTGCCAAAAGCTAGGTGGGACAGCGGCATTTGTTGATGCAGAGCATGCGCTAGATCCAACTTATGCTGAAAAGCTTGGTGTTAAAATTGATGAGTTATTGGTCAGTCAGCCAGACACAGGTGAGCAAGCGTTAGAAATAGCCGATATGCTTGTACGCTCGAATGCGGTTGATGTCGTCATTGTTGACTCAGTTGCCGCATTAACGCCAAAGGCAGAGATTGAAGGTGAGATGGGTGATCACCATGTGGGGTTGCAAGCCCGTTTAATGTCACAAGCCTTGCGTAAACTAACAGCTAATATTAAACGCTCAAACACGTTAGTGGTCTTTATCAATCAAATCCGTATGAAAATTGGCGTCATGTTTGGTAATCCAGAAACAACTACCGGTGGTAATGCGCTAAAATTTTACTCTTCAGTTCGTTTAGATATCAGACGTACAGGTGCGATTAAAAAAGGTGAGGAAATTTTAGGTAATGAAACGCGTGTTAAAGTCGTCAAAAATAAAGTTTCTCCTCCATTTAAAATTGCTGAGTTTGATATTCTTTATGGCGAAGGTATTTCACGAGAAAGTGAAATTATTACGCTAGGTGCAAAGCTTGGTGTTTTGGAAAAATCTGGCGCTTGGTATGGCTATAATGGTGATAGAATTGGCCAAGGTAAAGAAAACGTCAGACAGTTTTTAAAAGAAAACCCTCAAATTGCTGAAGAAGTTGAAGCTAAAATCCGCACAGAGCTTTTACCGCAAAAACAAGCTGCTGTAGTCAGTGAAGAAGCCGAATAAGCTATTGGATGCTCTGCTGCGCTTATTAGCGCGGCGTGAGCATAGTGCGCAAGAGCTTGTTGAAAAAATGATCAAAAAGGGCTATCCTCTAGCTGAAATATCTCATAAGCTTACCGAGTTACAAAACGCTAATCTTCAGAGCGATGAGCGTTTTGCTGAGTCTTATTTTAATAGTCGAGTTAATCGAGGTTATGGGCCTAATTTCATTAAACAAGCCCTGCTACACAAAGGCATTGATGAGTGGGTGATAGAAACCTTATGGAAAAGGCTAAGTGTTGATTGGGAAGCTATTGCGTATGATGTATGGCGAAAAAAATTTAAAAGTCATACCCCAAATGATGCAAAAGAGATGTTCAAACAGAAGCGATTTTTGTATTATCGCGGCTTTGATGGCGATACAATTTCTAAAGTATTGGCTAACGAATATTCTAACAGCTATGACAGCTAAACGTATGTCATAGCTATTTGCTTGAGAGTTAAAATTTCATGAAAAGTGCTGAAATAAGACAGTTATTTTTATCTTATTTTGAAGATAAAAAACATCAAATTGTTCCATCTAGTTCGCTAGTGCCTAATGATCCAACCCTTTTATTTACCAATGCGGGTATGGTGCCATTTAAGCATGTGTTTTTAGGTAATGAGCATAGACCTTATCACCGTGCGGTAAGTTCACAGCGATGTGTAAGAGCAGGCGGAAAGCATAATGATCTAGAAAATGTAGGCTTTACAGCGCGTCATCATACTTTTTTTGAAATGCTAGGTAACTTTAGCTTTGGTGATTATTTTAAGCGTGATGCTATTTTTTTCGCTTGGGAGTTTTTAACTAACGTACTGTCACTGCCAGAGGAAAAGCTTTGGGTAACCGTATATCAAGATGATAAAGAAGCAGAAGATATTTGGTTTAACCAAGTGGGCATTTCAAAAGAGCGCTTTTCTCGTTGCGGTGAGAAGGATAACTTTTGGTCTATGGGTGACACAGGACCTTGCGGACCGTGCACAGAAATTTTTTATGATCATGGTGAAGAAGTTGCAGGCGGTCCACCAGGAAGTGCTGATGAAGATGGCGATAGATACGTTGAAATCTGGAATTTAGTCTTTATGCAGTACGATAGAGACGCTAGTGGTCAGCTAAATCCACTGCCAAAGCCATCGGTTGATACAGGCATGGGCTTAGAGCGTATCGCTGCAGTAATGCAAGGCGTTAAAAATAATTATGATATTGATATATTTCAGGCGCTTATTGACGCTACCGTTTGTTTAACTGAAGGGCAAGACAGAAACAACGCCTCTTTTAAAGTTATTGCTGATCATATTCGCTCGTGTGCTTTTATTATTTGTGATGGTGTATTGCCGGGAAATGAAGGTAGGGGATATGTATTAAGACGTATCATCAGACGAGCAGTTAGACACGGCCATAAATTAGGTATCCATAAGTCATTTTTTCACTTACTGGTACCATCATTGGTTGCCGTAATGGGAGAGGCTTATCCAGAACTTATCAAGCTAGAAGCACATATTAAAAAAGTATTGTTACAGGAAGAAGAGCAGTTTAATCAAACGTTATCTCATGGATTAAAATTATTAGAAGAGGCTTTTGTTCAGGCTGATGATAAGACATTAAGCGGTGAGACCGCATTTAAACTCTATGATACCTATGGTTTTCCGTTAGATTTAACGGCTGATGTATGTCGTGAGCATGGATTTATTGTTGATGAAAAATCTTTTGATACGATGATGGAAAAGCAGCGTCAACAGTCAAAGCAAGCAGGTCATTTCAATGTGGACTTAACCGATAGTATTCATATTGATGATAAAAGTGAGTTTTGTGGCTATGAGGAGGCCAGTACGAACAGTCAAGTGACTCATATTATTGATGAAAATGGTATGCAAGTGACGTCAGTTGATAAGCAAAAAGGCATTATTGCGATTGTTTTAAATAAAACACCTTTTTATGCCGAATCTGGTGGCCAGGTAGGTGATAGTGGAATTATCTTAAACGACTCTATGCACTTTGAAGTAAGCGATACTCAAAAAAAAGGTGATGTGAGCGTTCATTATGGCAAGCTTGTTCGTGGTGTTTTAGCTGTTGGTGATGAGGTGGAAGCTACGATTGATACCGCCAGGCGACAAGCTATTCGCTTAAATCATTCCGCAACACACTTGTTGCACGCAGCTTTACGAAAGGTCTTAGGCGAGCATGTGCAGCAGAAAGGATCTTTGGTTGATGAAAAGCGTACGCGTTTTGACTTTTCACACTATCAAGGTCTAACTACTGATGAAATTGAAACAATTGAGTCATTGGTCAATGAGCAGGTGCGAGAGAACCATCCAATTGTTATCGAAGAGATGGATATAGAAGCAGCGAAAGCCCAAGGAGCTATTGCGTTATTTAGCGAGCAGTATAGTGAAAAAGTACGTGTATTAACCATGGGACATTTTTCTAAGGAATTATGTGGGGGGACTCATGCCTCACGTACAGGCGATATTGGCTTTTGTAAGATTGTGAGTGAGAGCGGTATTGCTAGTGGTATCAGACGACTAGAGATGGTGACCGGTCAAGGAGCATTAAATACTATTAAAGCGCGTGATCACTTACTCTCATCTTTAGGTAGTATTTTTCATGCAAATGCTGATGATTTATTACAGAAAGCATCACAATTGGTTTCCGATTATAAGTTAAAAGAAAAAGAGATTGCGTCATTACAAGCAAAGGTAGCAAGTGACGCAGGAAAAAGCCTATATCAAGAAGCCCAAGATGTCGGTGATTTTTCACTATTGATTAAACGATTAGATAATGTAAATCCTAAAGATTTACGTACAACACTTGATAAGGTTAAAGACAAGTTAAAGCGTGGCATTATTGTATTGGTCGCTGTGAATGATAAAAAAATGAATGTTGTTAGTGGGCTGACTAAAGATATTGTTGGTAAAGCGCCTAGTGCAAAACAATTAGTACAGTTGATTTGTGGTAAAGGTGGGGGGCGTGATGATATGGCGCAAGGCGGAGGAGTTTTGGTTGATGATTTAGCCAAGCGTTTTGAAGACGTTAAAAAACAAGTTGCTGAATACATATAAGCTTAATGAAACAGGGATGTGAACATATGAGCACGATACTTGTGAAAAAGTTTGGCGGTACTTCAATGGGTAGTGTTGAGCGAATAAGTGCCGCCGCAGATATTATTATCGATAGTATTAATGCTGGGTTTCAAGTGGTTGCTGTTGTGTCAGCAATGAGCGGTGAAACCGATAGATTAATCAGTTTAGCGCAGTCTGTTCAGGCTATACCTTGTGATAGAGAGTACTCGGTGATTGTTTCCACGGGTGAGCAAGTAGCCATGGCATTGCTTGCCATGATGCTAAAAAAGAAAGGGATTGAAGCACAAAGTTTTACGGGCAGACAAGCTGGGATTTTAACCTCTAGCCAATATCGTAAAGCAAGGATAGAGTCTGTTGATACAAAAGCGATCAAAGAAGCTTTAAATGCGGGAAGCGTTGCTGTTTGTGCGGGTTTTCAGGGAGTAGATAAACAAGGCAACATTACAACATTAGGTCGTGGTGGAAGTGATACTTCAGCTGTGGCTATAGCGCATCATTTACAAGCGAAAGAATGCCAAATTTATACTGATGTAGATGGTGTATATACAACCGATCCGCGTATTGTCCGTAGTGCAAAGCGTCTTTCATATGTGACTTTTGAAGAGATGTTAGAAATGGCAAGTTTAGGGGCTAAAGTCTTGCAAATTCGTGCTGTGGAATATGCAGGCAAATATAATGTACCTATGCGTGTGCTTTCTTCTTTTAATAAAGGACCAGGTACATTGATATCGTATGAGGAGAAAAAAGTGGAGCAACCGATTGTCTCAGGGATCGCCTTTAACAGAAGTGAGGCTAAAATTACCTTATTAAATATTGCTGATAAACCTGGTGTTGCGGCAAGAATTTTATCGGTTGTCAGTGATAATGGTATCGACATCGACATGATAGTACAAAATCTTGCTGAAAAAGATGAGACGCATATGACTTTTACGATTCATCGTGATGATTTTTCTAAGGCGATGGAACTTCTTAAGAGCAGTAACGAAATAGGTGCGAGTGATGTTAAGGGGAAAACAGATATTGCAAAAGTCTCTTTAGTGGGTGTTGGTATGCGGTCGCATGCGGGCATTGCCAGTAAAATGTTTGAGGTCTTAGGGTACGAAGGCATTAATATTCAGCTAATAACGACATCTGAAATTAAAATATCTGTGATTATCGATGAAAAGTACTTAGAACTTGCTGTGAGAAGTTTACACAGCGCCTTTAAATTAGATGAAGTAGCCACTGAAGAATTTGATCCAATAAAAAATTAGTTTGATCCTTTTGACGCCAACTCTTTAGAAGCTTACAATAGTGTCGATCGTTGTGAAGCACATTGTGTTAACAGTGGTCGTTTAGATCAATTTGTTTAGGAACAAGATATTATGTCAACAAAAGAAACAGGCCATGTAAAATGGTTCAATGATGATAAAGGTTTTGGTTTTATTTCACGTGATAATGGTGATAAAGACGTATTCGTACACTTTAGTGATATCATCAATGAATCTGGTCGCAAAAGCTTGCGCGAGAATGAGCGTGTTGCTTTTAAAGTTACTGAAGGTCCTAAAGGTCTTCAAGCTGAAGAAGTGGAAAAAGTAGATAACTAAATCTGTTTTGGTTAGTGAAAGCGTGATGGATTCACGCTTTTTCTTTTTTAGTCATGTTGTTATTAAATCATCAAGTTTTCTAAGCGATAAATTGTCATTTGTATGCTTATGTTTTGTGAAGTTTGTAAAGTAAAGCTTTCAACCTACAGTAATGAAAAATAATATAAATAGACTAAAAGTATTTTTAATGCACAATAAGTGATTGATTAATGCTTTTTGTGTATTTATAATGAGCAAAAATTTTCTTTTCTTAAGGTTTTCTTAAGGAAAGAGCTTTACAATAGTGTCTGGTTTTAAAGATTAAGAAAGCGGTTATCTTTGGAGTCCCTATGAGGTTTAGTTGTTAACGACTTCATTTCATGAAAACTAAAAGGGAAAGTCTAGAGGATGGCAGCATATGTATGGAGATCCTCAGTATGTTGATTTTAACAAGACGTATCGGTGAGACATTAATTATTGGTGATGATGTTAACGTAACGGTACTAGGTGTAAAAGGTAATCAAGTAAGAATTGGCATTAATGCACCTAAGAATGTATCTGTTCACCGTGAAGAAATCTATTTACGAATTCAACAGGAAAAGAAAAAAGAAGCGTTTGGTGATTTAAACTCTGATGAAGTTGCTTCTGAAACTACCGAAGAAGTCGCATAAAAAAATATTCTTTAAAAAGAGCCCGTTAAGGGCTTTTTTTATCTATGAAAGGATAGGGGCCTAATAGAAAATATCAGGAGTTTCTGAGCTTCGAAACCCCTGATATAAAACAGAGTGTTATTGTATATCAAGTCCCCTACGTCCATTATAATGCTTAGTATTGCTACCCTGACAGTATTCATATTGATCGTAAATGGGCGCTTTTTTACCACCATAGAGCGTTCTATACCCTTTTATAGTTGCTCTATTACAAGATGCTCCTCCACACTGAGAGGTCATTAAGCGCTCTCTTTTTACTTTGTATCGTGTCCTATCTTGTCCGACCAATTTATCATAATTTTTTAGATCTTTTATTTCGTTGTATAAATAACCCTTAATACAAGCCTTTTTTTTCTGACGCTTGTTAAGTCCTGAGACCCTGTTTTTCCACTTTGCTATCGCAGACTTATTATGTTGAGCATGTAACTTGCACCATTTCTTACAGGTCATTCCACCATTATAATTCGCTGGACCAGCGTTGACATAGAGAGGGCTACAAAGTAAAGCAAAAACAATAAGATACATATTCCCCTTCATTTTATTAGCTCCTTAACTTAATAAAAATGTATATTTACCTGAAGAAGCATAGCACATATTCTGTAAAAAAATTTTACTATATCTTTTAAAGAGTTAGATACATACTTCTATCCTTTCATAATGCGCGCTTTTGAGCACTGCCAATTGCTCAATCTACAAGCTGACTACAAGGTTTTATATAACGTTAGGCAAAAAGAGTTAGCTGTGGATAGAGAGCTTAAGTTTGATAACTATTAGCGTATGAGTTCATCGATTATCATGCCACCTAGGCAGGTATTTTTTTGATAAATGACCATTGATTGCCCTGGTGTGACAGCACGCACACGATCACTAAACATGACACAAAACTGATTTTTTGCAGTTTGAGTGATAAGTGCAGGAATATCGTTTTGGCGATAGCGTGTTTTGATCATACATTGTAATGGGAAGGTAGGTGGCAGGCCTTTTATCCAATCAGCATTCATACAAAGCGCGCCCTGAGAGTAAAGTAGAGGGTGATCGCCTTGTGCCACTATTAGGTGATTGTGTTTTAAATCTTTATCGACAACATACCAAGGTGCTTCAATAGCCTCCTTTAACCCACCAATGTGTAAGCCTTTACGTTGTCCTAATGTGTAATACATTAAACCGTCGTGAGTGCCAATAGTTTTACCATCAGGAGTAATGATGGGCCCTTTTTTTACAAGCAAATACTCCTTAAGAAAAGTTGTGAAGTTGCGTTCGCCGATAAAACAAATACCTGTTGAGTCTTTTTTATCATGCGTAATTAAATCTTGCTCTTTAGCAATTTGACGAATTTCAGGTTTACTAAGATTTCCGAGAGGGAATAGGGTTCTCTTTAAAGCTTGTTGTGATATAGCGTAAAGAAAGTAGCTTTGATCTTTATTTCTGTCACGAGCCTTTTGTAATTCGGCAAAACCATCTTTAATACGCGTTTTAGCGTAATGGCCTGTGGCAATATAATCAGCACCTAAATTAAGTGCGTAATCAAAAAATGCCTTAAATTTAATTTCTTTATTGCACAGTATATCAGGATTTGGTGTTCGGCCCTTCTGATATTCGTCTAAAAAAATTTGGAATACTTTTTCCCAATAATTTTTTACAAAGTTAACGGTTTTTAGAGGGATGTTCAGCTTTTTACAAACAGAAGTTGCATCAGCGAGATCATCAAAACTGGTACAATAACTGTCGTCATCATCGGCTTCCCAATTTTTCATAAAAACACCTGTGACATTATAGCCCTGCTTTTTTAGAAGATAAGCAGCAACAGATGAGTCAACGCCACCAGAAATACCAACGACGACATTTAGCTTCTGAGTCATTATGTAAGAATATTCATTAAGATTTAGTTAGAATGTTGCTTAATAATAACACAACAATAGATGTTTAAGATACCTCTAAAGTACGCCTATTCAAAAGAATAGCTTTTTACATAAAACAGGTTAAAATAAAAAAGCGTTTATAACCATTAACTAAAAGGGAAAATTATGGATAAGAAGTTAGGATTTAAGTTGGCTTCAGCTGCAGCTGTTTTGTTTGTTAGTTCCTGTGCAATGATGGATTCAAGCCATAGTGGTCATCATCATCATGGTGCCAAACAAGCTAAACATGGTTGTCATGGCAAAAGTGGTTGCAACAAAAAACATAAATGCTCTATGAAGAAGCATAAGTGCTCAATGAAAGATAAAGATATGATGAAAAAAGATATGAAAGCAAAACATGGTTGTAAAGGTAAAAACGGTTGTAGCCATAAAAACAAATGTTCTAGTGATATGTAATCAGTAATAATTTAGGGGGTTGCTGGCATTTTAGTGAGTAGCTCCCTTTTTTAAATATATTGTGCTTTAAAAATACGTAGAATAGATGTGCAGGTAGCAACTAGTGGATAAAAAAAAGATTCAAGGATTTGGTTTAGGACTTCGTCATCAGCACTTTGATGATATTATTGAAACAAAGCCCTCGGTTGATTGGTTCGAGATAATTTCCGAGAACTTTATGAGTTCTGGTGGTTATGCCTTAAGCGCTTTAGAGCTTATCAGAAAAGATTATCCCATTGTCTTTCATAGTGTTTCTTTATCGATTGGTAGTAGTGATCCGCTAAATCAAGAATATTTAAATAAACTTAAGGAAACAATAGATAGATTTGAGCCAGTATGGGTTTCAGATCATTTATGTTGGACCGGGGTGTTAGCTAAAAACACGCATGATTTATTACCAGTTCCTTTAACAAGCCATACATTAACGCATGTATGTGGGCGTATACAACAGGTTCAAGATTTTTTAGGTCAACCTATTTTGATTGAAAACCCTTCAAGTTATATTAGCTTTAGAGACGATAATATTTCGGAGTGGATGTTTTTAAAAGAGCTATGTGAAAGAGCGGGTTGTTATTTATTACTGGATGTAAATAATGTTTTTGTCTCAGCTTATAATCACGGTTTTGATGCGTGGGAATATATTTCATCATTACCAGGAAATCGAGTTAAGCAGATACATTTAGCAGGACATACACAAAAAGAGACGGTCATTATTGACACACATGATAGCTCGATAATAAAAGGTGTCATGGATTTGTATCAAAAAACAATTGCTTTGTTTGGCTTAATACCGACAATGATTGAGCGCGATGAGAATATTCCACCTCTAAGAGTGTTGCTTCAAGAGTTAGAGGAAGTGAAAAAAGTAGCAAATAAAGCGATAAGATTGGCTAAGGATGTTGCCTAATGAAATTTAGCAAACAGCTAGAATCTTTTCAAAAAGCAGTGCTTGGCAGTCAAGAGTATAACCATATGCTCAGCCCACCGCCAAAGGGAGATGTAATCACTCGCTTGTCAGTTTATCAAGAAGGTTATTTATTGAGGCTTTTAGATGTTTTATCTGATGATTATTCGGCACTCAGAAAACTTATTGGCAAAGAGAAGTTTGATGAGTATGCACTGTCTTATATAAAACAAACACCATCCACTTCTTTTTCTCTAGATGAATATGGAGCAGACTATTTTCAGTTTCTAATCGATAATTATGGCGAGAATAGTTTGAGTGAGCTGACAAAATTTGAACGTATACTGGTTGAACTTAATCACTGTGCAGCAGATCAAAGCCTATCAGTAAGTGAGCTAGCGGAAGTCCCTTTAGACGATTGGCCAAAACTTCGCTTTAATGTGCAAGACCATCTTCGCATTATTGATTTTAATTTTAATGTGGTTGATGTTTTTGAGGGGACGGAGCGAGTATTAAAAAAGGAACCTTTAAAAGTTTTATTTTGGCAAAAAGATAAAAGTGCATATTACCAAAAGCTTGATGCGGTCGATGACTTGGTTATCCAATTGCTTAGAGATGGCGCATCTTTTTCGATGGTATGCCTTGAGTTATGTGAATTAGTTGGTGAAGATGATGGGCCTATGGTAGCGGCTAATTTAATTAAGGAGTTAGTCAATAATCATTTGCTTATTGGTTTTAGCGCCAGATAGTTATCATAGAATCTGGCGCAGTTTAAAAAATATTATTCAGTTAGACGAAAGTATTTTGTACCGAAGTAGCGTTGTAGTTTTTTGCGAATAGTTCCACGACTTATGCCAAGGAGTTTAGCAGCTTGTAGTTGATTACCACGTTTTCTTTCCATAACAGCTTGTAAGAGGGGAGGCTCAACCTCTTGTAAGATCATGTCATAGAGTTCAGTAATATTGTTACCTTTATTGTCAGCAAGAAAACGATTAACAAGATCATATACTAAGTCTTGTAAACCTTGCTCGGTTTGCTCTTGAGTTGTTTCGGTAGTGTTTAACTGAGTGTCAATAACATCCATTGAAAACTTCCTTATTAGTTTAATTTACGACCAGCTATTCCCTTAGTGTTTAAACGTATATCAAACGTAAAAACTAAGGCCTAGTTTACACTAAGCTTTAACTTAGTGCTAGTTTTTTAGGCGATAACATGCAGTCTATGCTAACTTTTTGTTGTAATTGTTAGCTCGTTATTGTTTATTTGCACATTCACTTAAAAGCATGGCTAGTCTACAATCTTTAGCATTTTTTTCAAGCATCTTACAAAGCTATTTTTATTTTTACACTATTTTTCTAGTTGTTAGTGATTGTTTTTAGATAGACTTAAATGCAGTCGATATAAATTTCACAAAAAAAATTTTAAGGATGTTATGGATAGTATAAATGATATTGATGCAGCAGGTGTTGATGAGGTGGGAAGAGGTCCACTTGCAGGACCAGTCGTTGCAAGTTGTGTTTTGTTAGATAGAAATAAACCTATCGAAGGCTTAATGGATTCTAAAAAGCTATCGCCAAAAAAGAGAGAATATTTGGCATCAATCATTAAAGAGCAGGCGCTTGCATACAGCTTAGGAAGAGCTGAGGTTGCTGAAATTGACAGCATGAATATTCTAAAAGCAAGTTTGCTAGCGATGAAAAGAGCGATTTTGGCTCTACCTGTTAAGCCAAATAAAGTATTTGTAGATGGAAATCAGATTTTTGCCTGTAATATTCCTCTTGAAGCAGTCATAAAAGGAGATAGTTTGATACCAGCTATTAGTGCTGCCTCAATTGTTGCAAAGGTTAGTCGTGATCAAGAAATGATTGCTTTGGATGAGGTATATCCTGAATATGGATTTAAACAACATAAAGGATATCCCACCAAACTTCATCTTGAGGCAATAAGGCAATACGGCGTAACACCTATACACAGACAGTCATTTGCACCAGTAAAAGCTATAGTATCTCAAAAACTTTCTGAGTCAGCATAATGCCAGTAAGTTGCATAAGGCTCAGGAATTTTTTTGCTTAATAGAACTCCATTCTCAATAGTTGGATAAATGTAATTATAAGAATGTGAGTGTCCATTTTCATCTCGTCGATGAATAAATGAAGGGTTTAAGTCTTCGGGTTTTTCAACGCCCATAGCGCCTAATATTTCTAAAAAGCTAAATAATGTATTTTTATGGAAGTTATAAACATGAAAGCGTTTCTTCTCAGGTACTACCGCGCCGGTGCGTTTTGCATCTTGTGTGGCAATTCCGGTTGGGCATTGGTTGGTATTACATCTTAGTGATTGAATACAACCTAAACTAAACATCATAGCTCGTGCTGCATTACACATATCAGCGCCAAGAGCAATTTTATTGACGATATCAAAACCGGTTGTCACTTTACCACTGGCAATCACTTTAACTTTATCTCTAATACCGATACCTATCAAAGCATTATTGACCAAACGTAACGCCTCATTAATAGGAATGCCAAGACGATTTGAAAATTCTAATGGCGCGGCACCAGTTCCTCCTTCAGCGCCATCAACAGTAATGAAGTCAGGATAAATTTCAGTTTTGAGTATTGCTTTACAAATAGACATTAGTTGATGTTGTAATCCAATACACAATTTAAATCCGACAGGTTTTCCACCACTGAGTGTTCTAAGTTTTTGTAGAAAGTGCATCATCTCAACGGGTGTTTTGAATGCGCTATGATCTGCTGGCGATAAACAGTCTTTACCGACTTCTATACCTCGAATATGAGCAATTTCCGCATCAACTTTATGGCCAGGTAGTAGCCCGCCGTGGGCTGGTTTTGCTCCTTGAGAGAGTTTTAATTCAATCATTTTGACCACATCAAGCGAGGCTTTTTCTTTAAACGTAGCCTCACAAAACTGCCCGTTCTTATTTCTAAATCCAAAGTAGGCAGTGCCGATTTGCAAGATGATATCTCCGCCATTTTTTAAGTGGTATTGAGATAGTCCACCTTCACCAGTATTGTGCGCAAAGTTACCCATCTTAGCGCCCCAGTTTAATGCTTCGATGGCGGTGTGGCCAAGAGCGCCAAAACTCATTGCTGAGATATTTAATCTTGAAGCAAGATATGGCTTTTCGCATTGTTCATTACCCACTAAAACTCGAGCATGGCCTGAATCTACATGCACAGGTTTAAGAGAGTGCAGAGCAAATTCATAGCCATTTGAGTCTATATCTTTTTGCGTTCCAAACGGCAGTGTATCGAGAGTGTTTTTTGATCGCTGATAGACAACTGAGCGCTGCTCACGATTAAAGGGACGCTCACTCTGATTACTTGCAATGAAATATTGCTGAATTTCAGGGCGTATATATTCTAACATGTAGCGTAAATGACCGATAACTGGATAATTTCTTAGTACATTGCGAGGGCTAAATGAGTCCGCAATCCCAATGAGGGTATAAAGGATGAAAAAGACAAAAAGAAACAGAAAACTTGGGTAGTATATATATAAAACAAAACTAAGAGGTGTTCCGATACTACTAAGAAGGTAATAGATTCGCTTAGCCATAGTGAGAGTATCTTTTCCTTGATTTAAATTAACAATATAGCGCTAATTTATAGAAAGACCAAAAAGTCTTTCAACAGTAAACGTTAAGTGGGTGGCTTTACTCAAGATGATGCAATATAAAAGGAGAATGGGTAGATACCTCAGGGTATAAATCCCATTATGATGTCTTAAAATACTGTGTTACGATTCACCGAAAGTTAAAAATAAAAAACAAACAATGGTTACAATATACACAGATGGTGCTTGCCGAGGTAACCCCGGCCCTGGTGGTTGGGGTGCGTTATTGAAATATCAGGATAAGCAAAAAGAACTTTGGGGTGGGGAGGAAAATACCACCAATAATCGTATGGAACTAATGGCAGCGATTAAAGCCTTAGAGGCTTTAAAGCGCAGATCGCAAGTTGCGCTATATACTGATTCAAATTACGTAAAGAACGGTATTACTAGTTGGATACATAACTGGAAAAAGAATGGCTGGAAAGGTGCAAATAAAAAACCAATTAAAAATCAAGATTTGTGGCAGATTTTAGACACTTTGGTTTTGCAACATGACATTAAATGGCACTGGGTTAAAGGACATAGCGGTCATCGAGAAAATGAATATGTCGATATGCTTGCTAATCGCGGCGTGGATGAGTTGATGGCTAGGTAGCTTTCCTCAAGTTTTTAGTGGTTAAAAAGGAGAAAAAGGATGAGTCGGGTTATTTTTTTAAATACTCAAACAGCACCAAGAGATGAGAGTAGTAAGTATAAGTATGACAGATGTATTCAGCTGAGTTTACAGGTTTATGATGATGGAAAATTTAATAGACGGGCATCTATGGTGAGTTTATTTAATCCTGGCGAACCATTAAGTAGCCAAGCAAAAGCGTATCATCCGCAATATAACGATGAGAAGTTAAAAAGTCAGCCAGCAATTGAAGATTCGCTGCCTAAAATAAAGTTACTTTTAGATTCAGCAGATAAATTTGTGATGCATTGTAGTCATTTCCATAAACAGGTGATATTAAATGAGCTAAATAGCGCTGGGTATACATTTGAATTCGATCAAAAAAATGTTTTTGATTTGATGTTTAAAATACCGGCTTATTTTGGAAAAGATAATTTTAAAGGTAAGGGAAAAAAAACACTCGAAGCATTGTATGAGCAGTTTGTTGGCTCAATGCCTTCGACACGTAGTGGTGTATTTAATGCAGACAAGAAAACAACCAAGCTTGAAGGTTTATTTGATGCTGCGATAAATAGACTCATTGAAACAGGTGATTATGATACGCTTAAGCATGACGGGAAAATAACTAAAGATGATGAAGCACTATTTAGAACGGTTGGTGTTTTAAGTACTTTAACACCTGAAACTGCTCATCACGCAGATTTACCGACTAAACAAGCTAAGCGGGCGGAAGCCATACAAGATAAGCCTAAAGTCACGAGTAGCGAACTATTAGCAAGTCACGGGACCTTTGCAGTACCAAATAGGCGTATCACGCGTTCCATGTCTAAGCACTCTGAAAATACTGTAGATGCAACAGTGGTAACTCCTAAATGACAAGACAAATTGTACTAGATACAGAAACTACAGGCCTTGAGACGTCTGAAGGCCATCGTATTATTGAAATCGGCTGCGTTGAGCTTATAGATAGGCGAATCACTTCAACTCATTATCACGTATATATTAATCCAGAACGTGAAGTTGATAGTGGCGCGATTAAAGTCCATGGTATTACTAATGAGTTTTTACAAGATAAGCCGACATTTAAGCAAGTGGTTGAGGACTTTTTGTCTTTTGTCGGTAATAGTGAGTTGATTATCCATAATGCGCCATTTGATGTGGGCTTTATTAATCATGAGCTAAAGCTTTATGATAAATCAGCGCAACTGATTGATAAACGTTGTGCTATATTTGATACGCTAACGTTTGCGCGCGAAAAGCATAGGGGCAAAAAAAATAATTTAGATGCATTATGTAAACGTTATCATATTGATAACTCAAACCGGCAGTTACACGGCGCACTACTTGATGCAGAAATTTTAGCGCATGTGTATCTGGCAATGACCGGTGGACAAGAAGAGTTATTTGCCTCTCAAAATAAGATACAAGCTAACTTAGTGCACGAAAGTCAAAAAAGGAAACTTGAAAAAGACTTTTCTATACCAGTTATTATGGCTAGTAAAGACGAACTTACAGAGCATGAGTTATATCTAAAAAATCTTGCTAAGTCTTCTGCAACGGGCATGAGTCTATGGGAAGAGTTAACCCACAAGGATGAAGACTGAGGTTTTAATCCTCATCCTCATCTGCAACACTAAACGAAGAGCCACATCCGCACGTTGTTTTTGCGTTAGGATTTTTTATGACAAATTGTGCGCCTTGTAAGTCTTCGCGATAATCAATTTCTGCTTGGTTTAAATACTGAAAGCTCATAGGATCTACTAATAGATTGACGGGCGCTGGATGGCCCTCGACTTCTTTAGAAAAAACAGTATCATCATCTTGAATTTCTTCATCAAAAGTAAAGCCATATTGAAATCCTGAGCAGCCGCCACCAGTAATGAATACACGTAAGTTTAACTTAAAGTTATCTTCATCTCGGATAAGCTCAGCAACTTTATTTGCTGCGGCTTGAGTAAATACCAATTCCTGCTCACTAGAAGCGTTGCCAATATCGGTGTATGCCATAATGCCATTATAAGGAGTTAATTTTTAGTCATTATACCCAATAACAAGTAAACATTAAGGAAATTTTTCACTAAAATAGCGCTCTGTTAGCAATTTAAAGGGCTTTGGTAGCCCAATATCTGAGATTGTCTCTTGAGAAAACCACTCTTCACTGTCGTGTTTTTGCCAATTTATGGCAGGATATTGATAAACAGTTAAATTTAGTTGGAAGTGGGTAAATCGGTGTTTCATTGTAAAATATACATCTTCAGTAGGGGTATCAATCTCAGGACATTGCCACAACCCAGCCCATAGACCTTTATCGGGACGTTTTTTTAATAGAATATGATGATTGGTATTAGTAATTAATCCGTAGTTAACTGTTTTAATGGGTAGTATTTTCTTTTGCTTTTTTTCTGGGTATTCAGCAGTGCACTGATTTTTATGCGCTTTGCAAAGAGCATTAAGCGGACATTTATCGCACTGTGGTGCTATACGCTTACAAATAAGTGCGCCTAAGTCCATTATGGCTTGTGTATAGTCTCTAGGGTTGTTTTTTGAAACAAGATGCTCGGTATGTCTCCACAATGATTGAAGCGCAAGATGATTAGTATGAATTTCTTTAATACAAAAGATACGAGAAAGTACACGCTTTACATTGCCATCTAATATACCAAATGGTTTTTGGTAGGCAATGGCTAAAATAGCATGCGCAGTTGATTTACCGATGCCAGGAAGAGCAATCAATGATTGTGGGTTATCAGGAAATTTCCCATCGTATTGCTGACTAATGATCTTGGCTGTTTCATGAAGATTTCTTGCTCGACTATAATAACCTAGCCCACTCCAACTGGATAAAATTTTATCACGGTTGGCAATTGCTAAGTCAGATACTGTTGGATATTCACGGATAAAGTGTTCAAAGTAGGGGATAACTGTTTTAACTTGTGTTTGTTGTAGCATGACTTCTGATAACCAAACACTATAAGGGGAAATATTTTTTCTCCAGAGTAACTCATCCCTTCCTTCCAGTGCATACCACCCTAATAGCTTTTGCTGAAACTCATCAGCGAAAGCTTGGCTCATGAGACTTAACATACTGCAACCTAGATTTTATCAAAACTCGATAGTCTACAATATTAAAGAACCTTCGCCAAAAGAGAAAATCTGGAGTGTGAAAATGGAGCCGAAATTTACCTATCAAATTTTACAGTTAGTGCCTACCGATGTTTTTTATGCATTTTTATTATCTCAGCTTGATAAAGATAAGTTACCACCTAGGGATGCATTACAAATTGATACGACACTATTCCGTATTCCCTATTTTGAGACTTTAGATAAAACACTTGATTTTATTGAGACACATGTAAAAGCATTTTTTTCCTATGAGATTAAACGTTGGCTGGGAAAGCATGCAACTCATAATATTGAGGAGAGCTTTTCAGATTTTATCACCTGTTTTGAACTTAAGCTTCATAGTTATTTATACTCAACTTTACCTATACAGCAAGTGGAAACCGCTTTAGGAATTAAGGCCAAACCATCATTGTTGAGTGCTCTAATCGCACAAGATGGTATTAAAGCAGACAGACTTACGCTTGAGAGTTTGCAGGAAAATCACACCATAGTGTTAATCAATCGCTTAAAATCAGACGATTTATCTAAATTTGTTGAGGAAAATGCCGATATGCTTTTGGAATTGGAAAAGACACGGTTAGCTTTATTCAATTTTAAGGGCAACGATGCGTTGATTGCGAATAGGCACTTTCAGATAACATTGCATCAGCATATTGTTGATATTGAAGGAATGGATAAATATTTGACAGCAAGTCATCATAGACACCGCTTGTTTGATATTTAGTTGTAACTGTAGAGGTGGCATATGGAGCCAATAACCATTGTGGTGATTTGTGCGGTATCGTTTGGTGGAGTGGCTTCAATAGTCAGTATGATTCATCAATACTTTTTAAGTCGTAACCAAAGGTTAACGCAGATGGCCAGTGAGCGGGTCATGGATCAATACACGCAAAGCTTAAAAGCACTTCGCGATGAGTTGACGCGTAATCGTCAAAAGCTGCTTTATCATGAGCTTCTTGATGATAGCAAGGAGGCAATTGTCGCTATAGATGAAAAAATCCAAGGTATTATTCAAGCAAAATATTTATTGGTTGAGCGATTTAATGAAACGATTGCCAGTGAAATAAAAAAACTAAGATCAGGTGAATATGGTGAAGAAGCATTAACGATTTTTGCAGAGATAAAAAGCAATCTTGATCAAGCATTAATAGGGTATGATAAAACGTTAGAAAAGTTACAGGCCGAGCGAAAGGAATTACTTTGTGATAAAAAAAGTTTAGTAAAATCCTTGTTAGCAGAAGAAGAGCGACAAAGTGCACAGTTAAACGAAATGTATAAGCAGCATGGTGAATATTTAGATAAGATGTATGTTGCTTATACGGCAAATCAGCACTCATTAGCGACTGGATTTGTTGAGAGCTCAAAAAGCTTTTTTTATGCACTTGTTCGTGCACCAATTGAGTTTATTGCTTCATTTTTTTCTCGAGGAAAGAATATTGATAATACTCAAGCGCAAAGAGAGCTTAATGAAAGGGATGAGGTAAGGCGCACAGAGAGTACTATTCAGCGAGCAATTGATAACACAATACCTGATATTGTTTTAAGTGTTAATTGATTAGTAATGGAAATTCTATTGCGATTGAGAAAAATACCAAAGATTGAGGATTTGGCAATGCTCAAAAACGTGCATTGTTAAAGGACAGTAGTATAGCTGGTATTGATGTGTGAAGATGGAGTAGGGATCTGTCCTAGTATAGAATTTTTATTTCTATTGGGTATAAAATGATGCCACTTAAATAAATGGCGTTATTTATGTTAAAGATTACAAAACAATTAAACGATTTAAAAAGAAAACTGGCGGAATATGATTATCATTATTATGTTTTAGATGCGCCCAAGGTTCCAGATAGTGAGTATGATAGATTATTTAAAGAACTTTTGACGATAGAAGAAAATCATCCAGAACTGATTACTAAAGATTCACCAAGTCAGCGAGTTTCTGGAAGACCCGCAAAAGCCTTCGATACAGTCAAGCATCTATTACCAATGTTATCTTTGAATAATATTTTTGATGAGCAAGGTTTTAGTCAATTTATTGAGCGTATAAATTTAACTATAAAAGATCCACTATGCTTAGAGCCCAAACTTGATGGCTTAGCCGTTAGTCTTGTTTATCGTGATGGTCTGTTAGATGTGGGAGCAACAAGAGGCGATGGTCAGTTTGGTGAAAATATTACGCAAAACATTAAAACCATCAAGCAAATACCACTCAGTTTACGTATGCAGTCGCCTCCAAAGATTTTAGAAGTTCGTGGCGAAGTATATATGCCTGTTGCTGCATTTTCGAAACTCAATCAGCAGCTAGTTGCAAGCAATGAAAAAACATTTGCCAATCCAAGGAATGCGGCTAGTGGAAGTTTAAGACAGTTAAATAGTGAAGTAACGAGCAAGCGGCCTTTAGCAATTTATTGTTATGCTATAGGGTTTAGTGAAGGTCTGACTTTACCAAACTCTCATTATGAGCGACTTTGCTGGCTTAAAGATATAGGGTTTCCGGTTTGTCCTGAAATAAAAAGAGTCAGTGGGCATAGTGAGGTATCAGAATTCTATCAGTCTATTCTTTCAAAACGAAGTACTCTACCTTATGAAATAGATGGGGTTGTGATAAAAGTTGATGATATTTTATCCCAAGAAAAAATTGGTTTTGTATCAAGAGCACCAAAATGGGCTGTTGCTTATAAATTTCCCGCAATTGAAGAAGTCAGTGAAATTATGGCGGTTGATTTTCAAGTTGGTAGAACAGGTGCTATTACTCCTGTTGCAAGGCTTAAGCCAACACATGTTGGTGGCGTGATCGTTTCAAATGCAACTCTACACAATATGGATGAGATCAAGCGAAAAGATATTCATATTGGTGATACCGTCATAATACGTCGCGCAGGTGATGTAATACCCGAAGTTGTAGGTGTTGTTAAAGAAAAAAGAAAGAATGTTCAATCGATTGTTTTTCCAACGGTTTGTCCTATCTGCCAGTCTGAAGTAGAGCGTATTGAGGGTGAGGCGGTAGCCAGATGTAGTGGGGGATTGTTTTGCAAGGCTCAACAAAAGGAGGCCATTGTCCATTTTGTCTCACGTAAGGCTATGAACATCGATGGGCTGGGTAAAAAGCTGATTTATAATTTAGTAGACTTTAATTTAGTTAATTCAGTTGCTTCTTTATATAAATTAACCATAGATAAATTGTTGACTATGGATAGAATGGGAGAGAAGCTTGCTGGTAATATTATTACAGCTATCAGTGCGAGTAAAAAAGTAGCACTTGCTAAATTTATTTATGCGCTAGGGATTCGTGAAGTCGGAGAGGCAACGGCTGGAAATCTAGCCCAATTTTACAAAACGTTTGATGCATTTTTGAAAGCAAACTATGATGAGTTGTTGGGTATAGCTGATGTCGGACCAGTTGTTGCAAAACATATTACTGTGTTCTTAAATGAAGCACATAATTTGTCAATCATTGAGGAGCTATTAAGCTCAGGGTTAGATATTACACCTGTAACCAATTATCAGGTGCGTATATCTAAGTTCAAAGATAAGCGAGTGGTCTTAACAGGTACTTTAAGTGTTTTGAGTCGGGATGATGCAAAAGAAAAACTACAGTTACTTGGTGCAAAAGTCTCAGGCAGTGTTTCGAAAAAAACAGACTTTCTTATTGTCGGTAGTGATGCGGGATCAAAGTTGGTGAAAGCACAAAACTTGGGTGTTCCAGTCTTAACTGAAGAAGAATTTTTAAGTGCTTTAGAAAATTGAAGGTGAATTGAGTGCAGGGATGCATATACCGTTATTGGTGTTTATTTTGTCTTTTTGTGTTGCTTGGTGGTTGTGATAATAAACCACTCAATTCTCCATATCCAAATGAAAGTGATCATCTTAAAGTACTGCATAAGTCTTTTGTTGAGAGACCTAAAACACTTGATCCAGCGCGTGCTTATTCAAGTAATGAGTATGCAATAATGCACTTAGTTTATGAGCCACTTTTAACGTATGACTATTTAAAAAGACCGTATACTTTAATACCTTTGACTGCAACAAGTTTACCTGATGTATCCTATTTTGATAGACATGGACATCAATTAACACAGAAAGATAGCAAAGTGTCTTATACGACTTATACATTTCATGTTAAAGATAATGTTTATTATGCACCTCATCCCGCATTTTATAAGGATGCCAATGGACGTTATGCTTATTTAAATTTACCCGCGTCATTTTTTACAGAGCATGATATTGAGTCTATAGAAGATTTTCCACATAAGGGTAGTCGTAAGCTTTTAGCATCTGATTACATTTATCAGATAAAACGACTGGCTTCACCTAGGCTTGCCTCACCCATCTTAGGTGTGATGAAGTCATATATTTTAGGGTTGGACACATTAGCAGAAACACTTAAACGTGAGAGTCATCATAGAGGGTATTTAGATTTAAGGAAGTATTCACTTAAGGGAGTCAAACTAGTTGATGATCATACTTTTAAGATAACAATCAAAGGGCGATACCCAGCATTTATGTACTGGCTTGCCATGCCATTTTTTTCCCCTCTTCCTTGGGAGGCAGATAAGTTTTTTCAAAATGAAGCATTAAAAGAAAACAACTTATCCTTAGATTGGTATCCAATAGGCACAGGGCCATTCATGCTTACTGAAAATAATCCAAATAGACGAATAGTGCTTAAAAAAAATCCACTTACTCATCCGATGTTTTATCCTAAAAAAGGCAGTAAACTAGATGTGAAAAGGGGTTATTTAAAAAATGCTGGCCGAAAATTACCGATGCTAGATGAGGTTTTATATTCACTGGAAAAAGAGTCCATTCCTAGATGGAATAAATTTTTACAAGGATATTATGACTTATCTGCAATTAACTCGGATAGTTTTGATGCAGCAGTTTCTATTGATGAGCAGGGGGTGCCCAGATTAAGTAAGCGATTAAAGAATAAATCACTGCGACTCGATACGGCAGTTGAGCCTAGTATCTTTTATATCGGGTTTAATATGCTTGATAGTGTTGTTGGTGGATATAGTAAAAAGGCGACTTATTTAAGGCAGGCGATATCGATTGCTATCGACTATGAAGAGTATATTGCCATATTTTTAAATGGGCGAGGTGTCATTGCTCAAGGTCCTATACCGCCAGGTATTTTTGGATTTCAATCTAAGAAAAAAGGACTGAATCCATTTGTATATCAATGGAATGATGGGCGGATAAAGCGAAAGTCGATTGATGATGCTAGAGCGCTAATGGCAAAGGCAGGTTATCCTAACGGTATTACCCAAAGTGGTAAACGATTGGTCTTACATTTTGATACAACGCAAGGGCAGGGTCCTGAGCAAAAAGCTTACTTTTCTTGGCTTAGAAAACAGTTTAAAAAAATAGGTATTTCATTAAATGTGCGTGCAACGGATTATAATCGTTTTCAAGACAAAATTCGTCATGGAAAAGCACAGCTTTTTTCGTGGGGTTGGCATGCAGATTATCCAGATGCTGAAAATTTCTTTTTCTTGCTCACCTCTAAAAATAGTAAAGTACACTTTGCGGGTGAAAATGCTGCGAATTACTCTAGTAAAATATTTGATAGATGGTTTGAGCAAATGAAAGTTCTACCAGATAATAAAAAGAAACTTGAATTGATCCACAAGATGATCAAGCACTTACAAAAAGACTCTCCTTGGGTGTGGGGATACTATCCAAAATATTTGCTGTTGACTCAGCCATGGGTATCTAAAGTCAAGTTAAACAGCATTGGTGGAAGTATCGTCAAGTATATGTCGATTAATACAAAAGATAGAGCTTCAAAGATAAAAAAATGGAATAAGCCTATTTTATGGCCGGTTTTTTTCTTTTTAGGTATTACGTTTTTGTTTTTTATTCCAGTAATTGTTACATATCACTATAGAGCGGCGCACCCACGTAGGCGAATTACTTGATGAATTATTTGATTAAGAGAATTTTATATATGCTCCCCATTTTATTGGGCGTGAATCTGATTACATTTTCACTTTTTTTCTTAGTGAACTCTCCAGATGATATGGCTCGGATGCATTTAGGTGACAAATACGTTAAGCAGAGTGAAGTTTTAGCGTGGAAAAAATTTCACGGCTATGACAAACCCCTTTTTTTTAATTCTAAAGCACAAGGGGTTAAAATATTTACTGATACTTTATTTGTTAATAAGTCTTTAAAGTTATTCCTGTTTGATTTTGGTCGCTCAGATGGTGGACGTGACATTAGTTATGATGTGTCTTTGCGTATGTTACCAAGTCTAATGGTTGCTATACCTGTATTGATTATTGGAATACTGATTAATATTTTTTTTGCAATGATCATGGCGTTTTTTAAGAACACATATATTGATTTATTTTCTGTCACTTTTTGTATTGCTCTGATGTCTATTTCGAGTTTATTTTATATTATTGGCGGCCAGTTTTTTTTCGGAAAAATACTTAAACTTGTACCTATCTCTGGTTTTAGCGACGGTTTTAGTGGTTTTAAGTTTGTCATACTGCCAGCAGTTGTTGGTGTTATTTCAGGTATTGGTAGTGGCGCTAGATGGTATAGAACATTATTTTTAGAAGAGATAGAAAAAGACTATATAAAGACAGCAAGGGCAAAGGGCTTATCAGAGCGAAGAGTATTATTTATTCATGTATTAAAAAATGCAATGCTGCCTATTCTGACTGGTGTGGTCGTCATTATTCCTAGTTTGTTTATGGGCAGCTTAATTCTGGAGTCATTTTTTGGTATTCCTGGGTTGGGTAGTTATGTGATTGATGCGATTAACGCGCAGGATTTTGCCATTGTTCGCGCCATGGTTTTTTTAGGCTCCATTTTGTACATTGTAGGTCTTCTTTTGACTGATATTTCTTATATGTTGGTTGATCCCAGAATAAGGTTTGATAAATGAGCTTATATCGCTTTACTTTATTGCCATCTGATATTGTCTTTTTTATATCTTTAGCTGTTATTATTTTTTTTATTATGCGCTCCTTAAAAAAAAGACTGGTTAGGGAGGCTTATTTGCAACTCATTCGTAAGCCTTTGGCTTTTGGTGCACTCAGCGTCTTGTTGTTATATGGTATGGTCGGAGTTTTGGACTCTATACACTTTCAAAAACGCATTAATAATAATTACACAGACTCCACTCATTATGATACTAACGCCGTAAGCTTACTCGATAGGATGTTGCCAGAAGTGATGACGCAGATGGAAAAAACATACTCTTTTCCTTTAGCCACTCACCAGTTTGTTAAAGAAACATCTATAACTAAGGAGCAGTTTTATCCAAGATTACGGCTTATTAATCCAAATATAAAAAACACTAGTGATGTGATGCGGTTGATATATAAAAATATGTTGTATTCGAGCATTGCGGCAATTTGTATAGCGTTTTTTTTAGTATGTATATACACGCTTTTTTCTAAACAATCATATCAAACTTACTTAGTTCTGTTTGTGTTCTTTTTTATCTTAAGCACGCTGATTTTGCTGACTTGCTTTATGGCGAAGTATTTGCATGTATTAGGCACGGGTAGAGTTGGACAAGATATTTTGTACTATGCATTAAAAAGTATACGTACAGGAATTTTTATTGGAGTTGTAACCATTATGGTTATTATTCCTTTTGCTGTAATTCTTGGTATATCTTCAGGGCTTTTTGGTGGAGTTATTGATGATGTTATTCAGTATATTTACATTACGGTTTCTTCAATACCGGGTGTCTTATTGATAGCAGCGAGTGTTTTGTCTATGCAGATTTTTATATCAACGCACCCAAACTTGTTCACCTCACTTAGCTCTAGAGCAGATGCTCGATTAATTATCCTTTGTATTATACTAGGATTGACACATTGGACAGGCTTATGTCGAATGATAAGGGCCGAAACGTTAAAGTTAAGAGAAATGGATTATATACAGTCTGCACGTGTTTTAGGAAGTTCAGAATCGTATATTATTTTTCGACACATACTGCCAAATGTGATGCATCTGTTGGTGATTTCTTTAGTTATAGACTTTAGTTTTTTGGTTTTAGCAGAGGCTGTTTTATCATATATCGGTGTAGGAGTATCTGCACTTACTATTAGTTTTGGTAATATGATAAATGGGGCACGCTTGGAGTTAGCGCGTGAGCCAATGGTTTGGTGGCCGATGTTATCAGCATTTGTTTTTATGTTTGGTCTAGTACTTTCAGCAAATATATTTGGTGATGCGTTACGCGATGTCTTCGATCCGCGAGCTAAACGTTTTTAGGCGGACATCCTCATTTTTTATATAAAAGAGAGAGGATGTCTTGCTATGCTCTTATCCAAGCTCCACGTTGATTAATTATCTTGTGAGGAGCTTTTATCAGTGCCACCGCAACTACCGACCTTTTCTTTAGATTGGTCTTTATTGTACTCTTCTTTGAAACCTTTCCATCCGGCAGCTGCAGCATCTTTTGTTTTATTGATAAATTTTGTTGTCTTATCAAGCCCTTTACTTGCAGCTTCTTCAGTTGCATTAAGTGCCTTTTTTCCACCTTTAATCGCACTATTAGTTGCTTTAGTTGTCACATCTACAAAGTCTTTAGCTCCTTTTTTAATTTGTTGTGAAATAGACGGTGAGGAATTATCGCTATCTGATGTATGACTTTCAGCTATTGCTAAATGAGAAAAACATAAACAAATTGAAATAAGTATAAGTCGCTTAGTCATGATTTTTTATCCTAATTGATGATTACTTAATAGTATTGAAGCAATTTCTTCCTCGCATTTCAATTCGGTATCGGTATAATAATTTTATTAAAATTTCTTTTGTTGCTTATATGGACACTTTTATACATCTTCGACTCCATAGTGAATACTCGCTAGAAGATGGTATTGTACGGATTAAGCCTTTAGTAGAGCGCTTAAACAGTCAAAACATGCCCGCTGCAGCCATCACCGATCTGAGTAATTTCTTTGCAGCTGTTAAATTTTATAAGAATGCGACAAAAGCGGGCATCAAACCTATTTTTGGTACTGAGTTGCAATTATATCTTGAAGATGGCGAAGGGATATCTGGAAAATTAGTATTCCTTTGTCAAGATAATAAAGGCTACCACAACTTAACCTGTTTGATTTCTAAGGCTTATCAGGAGCAATCTCGAGATGGCATTAAATATATTAAAAAGGAATGGATAGAGACATATCAAGAAGGCCTGATTGTGCTATCAGGAGGGATGAGTGGACCTTTAGGATTATATATACAAAAGGGAGATCAGAGTGCTTTAGATAGAGAGCTCCAATATTGGATAAGGCTTTTTGGCGATAGATTTTATTTAGAAATTTCTCGTATTGGTCGTGAAGGTGAGGAAGAGTTTATACAAGAAAGCTTAAAGCTCTCGAAACAATATCGCCTGCCGATGGTTGCAACTAATGAAGTATGTTTTTTAGACAAAGAAGATTTCGAAGCTCATGAAGCACGGGTTTGTATCTATCAAGGTCGGGTCCTCGAGGATGAGACTCGAAGTAAAGATTATTATTCCTCACAATTCTTAAAATCAGCAAGTGACATGCAAGCGCTTTTTTCTGACTTGCCAGAGGTGCTTGCGAATACAGTTGAAATTGCTAAGCGCTGTAACGTATCTTTAGTGCTTGGTAAAAGTTACTTACCCACATTTCCAACACCTCTAAGTCAGTCTGAAGGTGATTATTTAAAGCAATTAGCATTTAAGGGGTTAAATGACCGTTTAGAGCAGCTTTTTTCAGAAAAAGAGGTCAGAGAAGAGAGGCGTCCAGAGTATCAAGCTCGTCTAGATATTGAGTTACAAGTAATTAATCAAATGGGATTTCCTGGTTACTTTTTGATTGTGGCTGACTTTATACAATGGGCTAAAAATCATGATATTCCTGTTGGCCCCGGTCGAGGTTCGGGTGCTGGATCGTTAGTAGCTTACGCCTTAAAAATTACAGACTTAGATCCTCTTGCTTTTGATTTGCTTTTTGAGCGTTTTTTGAATCCAGAGCGGGTCTCCATGCCTGACTTTGATATCGATTTTTGTATGGAGGGGCGTGATAAAGTTATCGAATATGTCCAAGAAAAATACGGTGTTGATAGTGTTTCGCAAATCATTACTTTTGGAACGATGGCTGCTAAAGCGGTAGTTCGTGATGTAGGGCGTGTTTTGGGGCACCCTTATGGTTTCGTTGATAGAATCGCTAAACTTATACCGTTTGAAATAGGCATGACCTTAGAGAAAGCGCTTAATCAGGAAGAGGCACTGAAGCTTCGTTTTGAGGAAGAGACAGAAGTTTTTGAGTTACTTACGCTAGCTAAAAAATTAGAAGGTATTACGAGAAATGCTGGAAAACATGCTGGTGGCGTGGTTATTGCTCCTTCAAAGTTGACTGATTTTACAGCAATTTACTGCGAGCCAGGTTCTAAGCAAATTGTCAGCCAATTTGATAAAGATGATGTAGAAGCGGTAGGGTTGGTTAAGTTTGATTTTTTAGGGCTTAGAACTTTAACGATTATTCACTGGGCTTTAGTTGCAGTGAATCAGTATCAAGAGCAACAGATTGACATTACTCAAATACCCATGGACTGCGAAAAGACTTTTTCTTTATTGAAGGCATGCCAGACGACGGCAGTTTTTCAGTTAGAGTCTCGTGGTATGAAGGAGTTAATCTCACGCTTAAAGCCAGATTGTTTCGAAGAGATTATTGCTTTGGTCGCATTATTTAGACCTGGCCCATTACAGTCTGGCATGGTTGATGACTTCATAGATAGGAAACATGGTAGAGCGAAAGTAATCTATCCTCATCCAGATCTAGAGCCTATTCTTAAGCCGACTTATGGCGTTATCTTATACCAAGAGCAGGTGATGCAAATTGCACAGGTACTTGCAGGTTATTCACTTGGTGCAGCTGACATATTACGTCGAGCAATGGGTAAGAAAAAACCAGAAGAAATGGCTGCACAAAGAAAAATATTTACCGAGGGAGCGACGGCCAATGGCGTCGAAAAAGAAACAGCAACCTATATATTTGACTTGATGGAGAAGTTTGCAGGTTATGGTTTCAATAAGTCGCACTCAGCTGCTTATGCACTTATCGCTTATCAAACAGCTTGGTTAAAAGCCCACTACCCATCTGCATTTATGGCAGCAGTGCTGTCTTCTGACTTAGATAATACAGATAAAGTCGTTACGTTTATTTTTGAAGCTCAAACATTAAGTATCAACATATTACCCCCATCTGTAAATCATAGTGACTATCCTTTCGTTGCAACTAAGTCTGGTGATATTCGTTATGGTTTAGGTGCGATAAAGGGAGTAGGGGAGTCAGCGATAAACCTTGTGATTGAAGAGCGACGAAGTAAAGGCCGGTTTTTATCACTCTTTGATTTTTGCGCGCGCTTAGATTTGCGTAAAGTTAATCGCCGCGTGATAGAAGCGCTCATATTTGCTGGCGCCTTTGATGAGTTTGGTCAATCACGCGAAACTCTTTTTATGTCATTGGAAAAAGCAATAAAACAAGCTGAAAAAACGCAGAGTAATCAAAAGTCAGGACAACAGGATTTGCTCTTTGACGATATTGCTGATGACACATATGTTCATTCTAACACGTGGTTAGCATTAGACATTTTAGAAAAAGAGCAAGCGGTTCTGGGTTTCTATTTTTCTGCTCATCCAGTTGATTTATATGAATACGACAAAAGACTCTTAAAAGTCATGCCGCTTTCAGCAACTAGAGTGCCTAATCAGAAACAAGTAACCATATTAGGTTTAATACAGTCTGTTCGTAAGCTCTTGACTAAGAGGGGTAAAAAAATGGCTGTACTTACTATTGATGATGGATGTGGAACAATGGATGTTACTATTTTTGAAGAGGTATTACTCAAAGTAGAAGATCTCATAGAAAAAAATAAAGTTGTTGTTTGCTCTGGTGAAGTTTCACTTGATAAGTTTTCTGGTGGATTGAAATTATTAGCTAAATCGCTAGATACGGTGCATAGTGCACGTGAAACGCTTTTTGACGGGCTACAAATTACACTCCATAAAAACGATCATAAAAAACTTAACGAAATTAAAGAGCTGTTACTTAAGGCAAAGGGGACTATGCCAATTAGAATAAATTACCAACATGATGAGTTTCAACTAAGCCTAAAGCTAAAGAAAAATTACAGTATTACACCATCCGATGAGTTGTTGTTCGGTTTAAAATCACTCATTTCAGATAAAGCCTATTCATTTATCTAAAAAATTTAGATACTTTTTTTAAATTGTGATTGTGTTAATTGTTTGGTCACTGTCATAATATAACGTTTTTGATTGAAGAATTAAAAGGAGTTGTATTTCGTGAAAAGTATAGATGTATATTTGTTTAGGGTAATGCAGGCTGTCGAAGGGTATTGTCAAAAGCTTTTAAATAATACGGGGAAGTCGCCATTAGACTCTCTTAAAAAAGATTTGAGTAATACACCTAGTGAAGAATCACTAAAAGCACTTGAAAGTTTATTTTTAACTTATATTGATGGCGCTTGCAAAGTTCGAGATACGAGAAAAGAATTATTACAGCACTTTGTTACCACATTCTTTTCTTTTGAAAGAGCATTGCTTACAGCGCCTGACTGGACAGAGGCAAAGTGGAAAAGCTTTTGTGGCGAAGTCCTCGATTTTTATATAAATTGTCATACGTTAAATAGTGGTCATAATGTTACCGTCACGTTATGTTTGCCAGGCAGTGAACCTAAGAAAATTACATTACAACCACCATGTAATCGATCTGGTTTAGGTCTAAGCGATTTACAGAGAGTATTGAATGATTTAATACTAAAAGGCGACTGGGAGTCGGGTATTGTTCAAGCTCTTGAGTCTTACCAATCCAGATTGCTTGCATTTGAAAATGAACGCATACTTCAGAATTTATCTAGTCGGTTAGGAGCAGCCGAAGAAGGTATTTATGCTCTAGCTCAACCAGCATCCAGTGATGATGGAGAGCAGTACACGGAGTTAAAGAGAGAGATAGTTGATCTACACCAGCAGATAGATGATTTGAAAAAACAGTTAGGTAAGACTTCTATGATGGCTTCTGCACGTTTTTTTCCAAAAGCTAGAGACAAGAGCTCACCTCATGCGAGTGTAAATGAGGGAACACTAGGGGCTAATAGTACATCTACTATGGACCAACGAACCTAATTGTGCTTTGATCAAAAACTTGAGATAAGTACGGACTTAAATAGGTTGATTGTCGTTTATGAGCTGGCTAGATAAATTATTTCCTTCGCGAATAAGTACAGACGGAGGCAAGAAAAAAGGTGTCCCTGAAGGCTTATGGGTCAAATGTAAAGGTTGTCAGACGATTTTGTATCGCTCTGAGTTAGAAAAAAGCCTCAATGTTTGCTCAAGTTGTGGGCACCATCATCGTATCAGTGGACGTGAGCGGATTGAAATCTTTCTTGATGAAGGTGAGCGTGAAGAGATTGCGTCTCACCTAGAGCCAATAGATAGACTTAAATTTCGAGATTCTAAAAAATATAAGGATAGAATTTATCAGGCACAAAAAGCCAGTGGTGAGAAAGAAGCTTTAATTGTTATGCGTGGTAAGCTGAAGGGGCATGATGTTGTTGTGGCAAGCTTCGATTTTAACTTTATGGGTGGCTCAATGGGAGCCACTGTTGGTGAAAAGTTTGTCAGAGGCATTGATGAGGCAACTAAATTTCATCTGCCCTTTATTTGCTTTACAGCAAGTGGTGGTGCAAGGATGCAAGAGGGACTTTTTTCTTTAATGCAAATGGCAAAAACATCAGCAAGTCTGGCCCAATTTGCTAAACATAGACTTCCTTATATATCAGTGCTCACCGATCCAACGATGGGTGGTGTTTCTGCTAGCTTTGCAACACTTGCTGATATTATTATTGCTGAACCAAAGGCGTTGATTGGTTTTGCTGGCCCAAGAGTGATAGAGCAGACAGTCCGTCAGGTTTTACCTGAAGGTTTTCAACGAAGTGAGTTTTTACTGCAACATGGTCATATAGATATGGTTGTTTCAAGGAGTGAGTTAAACGATACAATAGCAAGGCTGATTAGTAAGATGCTAAATCAACGCGCTGAAGAGGTGTTTGTTGACTCTAAATAACTGGTTAGAGAATATTGAAAAAGTATCAAGCAGGCCAACAATTGATTTAGGTTTAGACTGTATCAAAAAGGCACTGCATGCACTTGGGCTGCTGCCTTTTCCCCATAAAGTGATTACGGTAGCAGGTACTAATGGAAAAGGTTCGACGGTTGCTATTTTAGAATCACTTTTACTCGCACATGGATATCATACAGCAAGTTTTACGTCTCCTCATATCATTCACTATAACGAGCGGATGAAGCTTTCAGGGGAATCACTGCCTGATGAAGTTATTGTGAAAGCATTTTCTGCAATTTCTTCTGTTGCTAGGGAGTACAACTTAACTTACTTTGAATGGACTACACTCTGTGCTCTGTATGTTTTTTATCATCAACCTTTAGATTATGTTATTTTAGAAGTCGGCTTAGGTGGGCGGTTAGATGCAGTAAATAGCATTGATAGTGATGTCGCAATTATTACGAGTATCAGCTTTGATCATCAATCATTCTTAGGGAACACCTTAGAAGATATAGCTAAAGAAAAAGCAGGGATCATGCGCCCACATAAACCAGTCATCATTGGCGACAGAAACCCATCTAGAATATTAATCGATATAGCTACACGTTTAGGCTCGCCTATTATCGTTTGTGCACGTGATATTAAAGTTTCTCAAAAAGAAGCACAATGGTCTTATCGAAGCCTGACACATGAGTATCATGACTTACCATTACCCAGTCTTTTGCTAGATAATGCAATTTCGGCTATAGCGGCACTGGAGGCCTTAAGTATACCTTTAGATAGGGTTTCCATATCTCGTGGGCTTAAGGCATCTTTTGTATCTGGTAGACAAGAGTGGAAAGAGAATGAGAAGTTGTTATTGGATGTGGCTCACAATCAAGCATCAATATCGATGCTGATACCAGTGATAGCGCGCTTGAATAAGCCAATTAAATTGTGTTTTGCGATGCGGTTTGATAAAGATTATGAGTTGTGTTTAACCATGTTGTTGCCATACATTCATAAAGCTTATGTGTCTTTTTTAACTTCAGATAAAGATGAAATAGACGATATGCGCGCTTTTTATAAGCGTTTTGATAAGGTTTGTTGTTTTGATACAGTAGATAAAGCGTATCAAGCATTGATAGTAGAGAAGGATGATGATGAGATCATTCTGGTAACAGGCTCTTTTCAAACTGTGGGTATTGTTAAGCAGCTACGTTATAATGCTAAAGTAAATAAAAATAAAAGGTCAGTGGTATGTTAGATGAGAGGACTAAACATCGTATTATCGGTGTGATTGTCGTTATTTCAGTCATAATGATATTAGCACCTGTGGTACTAAAAACGACAGAGCCTACCTGGCATACTTTACATCGTAGAGGTGAGTTTAAGATACCTAAAAAACCTGACGCACTACCACGAGTGATTGTGAAAAAACCTATTAAAAACTTTAGAGTACCGGATGCTATTGCCACAGTTGATTTAGATAAGGCTAACCATTTAACCTTACAGTTAAAGCCGGTTACCCTAGCTGCTATTGGAGCCCATAATCAAAGGATTAAAGATAAATCTATCTCTAAGAAAGCCCGCAGAAAAGTAGCACCTACAGTAGTAGCACACCCATCGGATGGTAATAATACTACTCACTATAGAGTATTGTTGGCGACGTTTAGAGTACAAAAAAATGCCAAAAAACTTCAAGAAAAAGTAAGTGGTATGGGGCTTGATGCAAAAGTAAATGAGTATGTGAGTCCGAAACAGCATACGTTATATCGTGTTGAATTAGTAAAACGTTTTTCAAGAGATAAAGCCACAGCTATTATAAAAAAAATGCAGCAAAAACTATTTGTCAACGGAGTCATAAGAAGAGGATAGAGCCCATGGGACATGTAGCAGATGTAACAGTTATTGTTATCATTTTAATCTCTGTTGTTATCGGTTTGATAAGAGGCTTTGTTAAGGAAACACTTTCGCTATGCACTTGGGTTGCAGCCATTTGGTTGGGGGTTCTATTACATAATCGATTTAGTGATGCGATTAGCCATGTCATCCATAACCAGACAGTACGCTCGCTTGTTGCTTTTGGGGTTATTTTTACAGTTATTCTTGTTCTTGGTAGTTTGATTACTTATGTCTTTTCTTTGATAGTGAAGCGATCTGGAATCTCTGGCACAGATAGGCTGTTAGGGTTTGTATTTGGGATGGCTAGAGGTATTGTTTTAGTAACACTTATTTTAACTGTGCTGAGTTATACGGCAGCTAAAAAGGCGTCTTGGTGGGAAGAGTCTGTTGCTATTACCAAGTTTGAGCCACTCATTGCTTGGGTCAATGAAATGGTTCCTGAACAGATGAATTTCTTAAAGAATACCATAGATAAAACAAAAAGTGAGAAGAAGTCAGAGTCTAAAGACGTAAAAGAAGATGAAAAGATGGTGCAAAATGATTGGGCTATGGACGCGCTAGGCGAAGTGAATTTACTCGAAGAGGATGATGAGTGAGGCTTGACGTCCTTCTTGCATAAGAACATTGAATGTTCTGCAAGCGCTTCCGATATTCATGGCTTCAAGTGCTATTTGCTTGGTGTTATAAAGCTTTTTTACGACTAATAGCTCGTTATGATTGATAAGTTTTTGTCCTAAAAGTACAATGCTTCCCTCTAACTGCTGCATTAGCTGTTCAGACTGTAATGTTTCAGCCACACAGCTAGTACTTTTGATGGGGTGCATGCCAGTGCTATTTAGCATGAATGATTGGCTAAAAGTCTTTTCGCCAATGGTAATGCTTTGATTGTTATAACTGGAAATTTGAATATTGGCATTAGGTTCTTTGTTTAATTGCATGATATATTTTTTTAGTGGTGTCTAATCAATGATATACAGATATCAAAGCGAAAACTGCTTGTTAATGGAGCCTATGATATGAATGATTTCCCAAGAATTCAACGTCTACCGCCTTATGTATTTAATGAAATCAATACAATTAAGGCCAAACTTCGCGCTAATGGTGAGGATATTATTGACTTTGGTATGGGGAACCCAGATAGACCGACACCAAAGCCTATTGTTGATAAGTTAATTGAGGCCGTTCAAC
>JAUICE010000076.1 GCA_030428185.1 Gammaproteobacteria bacterium | reverse complement strand
GCTTCGTTTTTAGACACCCAATGAATAACTCCTTTAACCTTTCGTCCCTCAGGTTTTTTCCCTAAAGTCTTATCATCATACTCACAGTGAAGCGCCTCAATTGAGCCATCTTCTTTATAAACAACGTCAACACACTTAATCACATAGCTATTTCTAAGCCGAACCTCTTTTCCTGGAGATAAGCGATGATATCCTTTTTCTGGCTCAAGCATAAAATCGGACTGCTCGATATAAATCTCTTTAGCAAAAGGTAATATTCGCTCGCCTAAGGATTCATTCTTAGGATGCACTTTAGCGCGCAGTTGTTCTTCATTATCTTCAGGGTAATTTGTGATAACCACCTTTAGGGGCTTAAATACACACATGGCGCGAGGAGCGCTATTGTTTAACTCATCGCGCACACACTCTTCAAGTAACCCCATATCAATAAGTGAGTCACTTTTTGATACTCCTGTTTGGGCGCAAAAGCTTCTAAGTGCTTGACTTGGATATCCTCGACGTCGCATACCTTGAAGCGTTGGCATTCTCGGATCATCCCAACCTTCAACATGATTGCTATCAATTAATTGCTTTAGTTTTCGTTTACTGGTTATGGTGTGCGAAACATTAAGTCTTGCAAACTCATATTGCTTGGGTTTCCCTGGTGTATTTAAGTGCTCTATGAACCAATTATATAGCGGCTTATGATCTTGAAATTCCAAAGTGCAAATGGAATGAGTGATCCCCTCTATCGCATCTGATAATGTGTGAGCAAAATCGTACATAGGATAAATACACCATGCATCGGCAGTTTTGGGATGGGTTGCGTGGAGTATACGATAAATAATCGGATCACGTAGATTAATGTTGGCTGAGCTCATATCAATTTTTAAGCGCAGAACATGCTCACCCTCTTGATATTGACCCGCCTTCATCTCATTAAAAAGACGTAAATTATCTTCTATGTTTCGAGCTCTGTAAGGACTATCTTTTCCAGGTGTTTGCAGTGTACCTCGATATTGCTTAATCTCTTCTGACGATAAACTATCTACGTATGCTTTTCCCTGATGAATTAAAGAAACAGCGTACTCATAAAGTGTATCAAAATATGATGAGGCATATTTAATCTCACCATCCCAGCTATAACCAAGCCAACTGACGTCTTCTTTAATACTGTTGATGAAACGCTCTTCTTCTTTAACCGGGTTTGTATCATCAAAGCGCAAATGACACTTACCCTGATAGCGTTTTTTAATTTCAAAATTTATAAAAATTGATTTCGCATGTCCAATATGCAAATAACCATTTGGCTCTGGGGGAAAACGCGTAATAATCGTCTTATCATGAGCATCATCGATATCTTTATCGATAATTTGCGTTATAAAATTATCTGTTAGCGTAAACTCTTTAGACATAATCACTCTCACCAAACAATAGGATTTATCAATTGATATTACTTAGAAAACATCAACAAAGGATTCGTTATTTGAACTTTTGGTAGATCAAACTCTTCAGGATATTGAACATCACTTAAATATAAGCCATAAGGTGGTGCAGTTTCTGCTGCTTTAGTCCTATCTTTTTCTTTTAATAACTGGCTCACCCAACCTATCTCTTTTCTCTCAGTACCTACAGCCAATAAAACACCAACAATGTTACGTACCATATGATGCAAAAATGCATTAGCGGTAATATCAATAAAAATAAAGTGCTCATAACGTTTCACAGAAATAGCATCAATACGGCGCATGGGCGTTTTTGACTGGCATTCTGACGATCTAAAAGAGCTAAAATCATTCTCTCCGATCATATACTGAGCGGCCTCATGCATCAACTGCTCATTAAGCTGCTTATAATACCAGCTCATTTGCCCACATAAATGGGCTGGCTTAATCGGATGATTACAAATGATATAACGATAACTTCTACTTAATGCACTAAATCGAGCATTAAACTCTTCATTTACCACCTTCGACCAACGCACGGAAATATCTTTAGGCAATTTACTATTAACACCGTAAATAAAAGCGTTAGGACTACGGTTAACATGACAGTCAAAGTGCACAACTTGCGCTACAGCATGAACGCCTGTGTCTGTTCTCCCTGCACAAGTAACGCTAACATCTTTATAATTAACAATTTTTTGAATGGCCTGCTCGAGGTTACCCTGGACCGTATTTAATTTTGGTTGTGATTGCCAACCATGAAAACGGCTGCCATCATACTCAACACCTAATGCAACTCGCATGGTTTAACTTATTTTAATTAATAAATAATAAGTTGCATGATATCACAGATACCATCAATAGAAATCAAAATGGTGTTATTTCACCACCTAAACTACTTTCCTTGTAGCTGCTCTAACATGATTTTTGCCTTTGTTTTTGAAGCCTCATCGCCCTTTTGTAGTACTTCCTCTAAGGCTTCCTTCGCACTTTCAATATCGTCCATAGATATATAAGTTTCAGCAAGCGCGAGCTGCGTTAGAGCCGTCACAGAGGTTTTTTGATGCTCACTTTCAGCGTCTGTAGCTTGGTGCTTATCTGACTTCGAATGCTCATTATTATCTGCTGTCTCTGATTGCTCTAAGGATAACGTGTCATCATCTATCGTCTTGATACTCTTATCGGTAGAAATGCGTTTCTCCTTTTCTTCTACGTCTACTTCTCTCAACGCTTTTAATGGAGGCGATAGCCCTTCTTCAAACTCAAGATGATAATCACTATTATCCTCCGTATCATCATGAGATGTATCACTGCTTTTTTTTGTATCTAAAGACTCTTTGATGGCCTCTGTTTGAACATGGTCACTATCAGTATACTCAATCGTATGATCTATTGACGGAGCTTCTTCAGATAAACTCTCTTCAGATAAACTCTCTTCAGATAAACTCTCTTCAGATAAACTCTCTTCAGGTAAACTCTCTTCAGGTAAACTCTCTTCAGGTAAACTCTCTTCAGGTAAACTCTCTTCAGGTAAACTCTCTTCTGGTAAACTCTCTTCTGGTAAACTCTCTTCTGGTAAATCCTCTTCAGTTAGCTCGGAATCTTTATGACCTGGAAGATACTGAAAAAAACGTTTCTTAAATATTGATAACCACTCTTGAAGATTGATTGAACCATTTGAGAAAAAATAAAAGACAATGCCTCCTGTTGTAAATAGCAATATTAATAGCACTAAAGCATGTGTATAGTCACTATCATCATCGAGAACTTTTTCAAGTGTTTTATGCTCATTATCCAATCTTGAGGAAAGTGTTTGCAACGATGTTTTTAGGCTTGAAATCTCAACAGAAGTTGATTTAAGTTGTATTTTCAATAATTGATTTTGCTCTTTTAAGGCCTTTATCTGATCCCTTAATAATTCATTAGAAGCTTTTATGCTAGCAATAGCAGAAATGGCTACCACTATTTCTTTATTCGCTAACTCTTCTTTAGCTGACGCTTTTTGCTCACCGATAGTTGATGTTGGTTTCGATTTAATAACAATAGGATCTTGATTGTTAGATGCCTTATCAGAAGCTGGAGCCAATTCTTTTTCTTTATCCACAATAGTTCTAAGAAATCCAGGTACTGCAATAACATCCTCATCGAATAGAACTTTTTTATTTGGAGACGTTTTTCTAGATTCAGGTATTGTGGGAGTTGTAGGTGATAAGTTAATTTTATCAACCGTCTTACTGACTTTATCGTCCTTATTCACCTTTTTGCTTAAACTATTTGATATTGGCTTTTGTTTCGGTGGACTAGCTATTTCTGTCAGTGATTTGTCTGATATTGGCGAGGCCTCAGGCTTATTTGTTTTTAATTCCGGCAATACAGATATATCTAAAATGTCTTCTTTCTCACTATCCTTGGTTACATAAGGAGGGTTTAAAACGTGATTAATATTTTTTTTCGTCTGCCATGCTTCCATATGTGCTTTAACTTCAAGTCTAGCTTTATCTTTAGGGATAGAGGCTATGGCTTCTTCTGACGGAATGTTAAGTTTTGCGCCTTTTTTTAAACCATTAATATTTCCTTCAGTGAACATGCTAGGATTTTCACCAACAATAGCTAACATCACTTGCTCAGATGTAAGGTTGTCAGCCTTATAACGTTTTGCAATTTTCCACAAATCATCGTGTGTTGATACTGGCCCATAAGTACGACTCTTAACGCTCTTATCATGAGTAACCGTTTTATATGATGGTGAAACAGGCTGCCGATAGGGTAAGAATTTTAAATTTTTAGAGGATTTATATGTATTTTTTTTAGACGTTACGTCTTTGGTATAACTGGGTGGATCTAAGAGTAAGGTATAGTTTCGATAATACTGCCCTTTTGCCCAAGTAACATCAATCAACAGCTGTAAAAATGGCTCATCAATCCTATCAGCTGAGGTTAATAAAATAACCGGTCTACCCTTCTGGTATTTTAATTGATATTTAATCTTGCTTAGGTAATAAGGCCGTGGAATACCGACTCGTTTAAAAGCCTCTGGTGATGCAAGACTCACCTTAATGCCTGTGAGCGGCGCTCCTTTTAAATTCGATAATGCGATAGCGGCATTTAAGGGTTGATTGAGATAAGAGTGTACGCTCAAGTCACCCAAGGTCACCGCAAAACTTGCGCTTGGAACAAGAACCCCTAAACCAATCAAGAATCGATAACGATGTCCCAAAATAACCCACTCTCTCCATTATGTCGATTTATGAGTATAAAACGATTTTTTATAAAATGCATTATACTCAGTCCATGTAAAAATGCATTATGAGAAGATTGAGGTATCCATCAATGGAGCCTAAAACTAGCATTTCCAAGGAGCTTGAGTATACAATAGCCACCAAGTGAATTAATTGATACGCCAAACATGAATACTAAGGTGTTAAACGGTCAAATAGTCAGAGATAAGCTTTTTGAGCAATTAAAAGCATCTGTAGCAACCATGAAAGAAAAACCACACTTAAGTGTCATTCTTGTTGGTGAAGATAGGGCTTCTCAAATATATGTAAATCACAAGAAAAAAGCCTGTGCACTATGTGGCATAACAACAACGACACATGCCCTACCAAAAAATACTACAGAGGAAGCTCTGCTATCACTCATTGATACGCTTAATAACGATAAGTATATCCATGGTATTTTGGTACAACTGCCGCTACCTCAACATATTTCAACTGATAAAATTATAAGCGCGATTGCTATCAATAAAGATGTTGATGGTTTTCATCCTTATAATATCGGCCGCCTCGCACAAAGAATGCCAAGCCTTAGACCATGTACACCTTACGGTATTATCAAATTACTAGACTATTATGATATACCACTTGTAGGAAAAAACGTGACTGTGGTTGGAGTTTCAAATATTGTCGGTCGTCCGTTAGTCTTAGAGTTACTGCTCGCAAAAGCAACACCAACTGCATGCCACCGTTTCACAAAAAATTTAGCACAGCATATCAATAATGCAGACATTGTAGTCAGCGCTACTGGTGTCAGAAACGTCATTGATCCAGAGTGGATATCTCCTGATGCGATTGTGATTGATGTTGGTATTCACCGCTTACCCTCTGGTGAAATTACGGGTGATTTAGATCATAGTGCCTTAGATGGTAATGTATATGCAATGACGCCAGTCCCTGGTGGTGTAGGGACAATGAATGTCACAGTCCTCCTAGAAAATACCGTCAATGCCTTTTTGCTTCAACAAAACCCAGCCAATTCAAATTAGGAATAAAACATGCTTTTGTTAACAATACTTACAGTGATTATTCTGATATCAGTTATCAGTATTCTGCTCATTTCTATCTTTAAGCAACGTCAAGATGAACATCTTAAGGCGCTGCTTAGCAAATTAATATTCGATATGCATCAGTCTCAAAAACAGCAAATAGACGAATTAAAAGAAAAGCTAACGAGGTTTGAAGCATCACAGCACACGATGCTTTCCAAAAATCACACACAATCCATAGAAAAACACTATGAGCAAACGCATAGTCAAACCGAGCGACTCACCAAACAAATTAAGCATCAAATGGCAGATATTCGAGAGCAGTTGAATCACAGCTTTAAATACCATGCCGATAGCTTAAGTAAATATGTTGAAACTCTAAACCATGAAGTTAAAAGTAAACTCAAACAAATATCTGAGGAAGTGCACAAACAATTACACGAGGGTTTTAACAAGACAACGACCACCTTTACCGACGTTGTAAAACGCTTAACCATTATTGATCAAGCACAAAAGCGCATTACTGAGCTATCGAATCATGTAGTTGATCTACAATCTGTTTTTCAAGATAAACGCGCTCGCGGAGCTTTTGGTGAAGTACAGCTGTCTAATTTAATTGAAAATGTTATTCCCAAGCAACATGTTGCTTACCAATACGTTTTAAGTAACCAAAAGCGCGCTGACTGCATTCTGTTTTTACCTGAACCTACAGGAAATGTTGTTATTGACGCAAAATTTCCTCTAGAAAGTTATCAAAAGATGACCGGTGATCGTAATGAAGTAGAGGTGAATAAAGCTCGAATTCAATTCAAAATAGATATCAAGAAACATATTACTGACATTGCCGAACGCTATATTATTAAAAATGAAACCGCAGAAGGTGCTATCATGTTCATACCAGCTGAAGCTATATTTGCTGAAATTCATGCAAATTACCCAGAGCTTGTATCACTTTCTCACGAAAAGAAAGTATGGTTAGCCTCACCAAATACCTTAATGGCCATTTTAACAACTGCTAAGGCTGTTTTAAAAGACGATGCGACAAAAAAACAAGTACATATTGTGCAAGCACATCTAAATGCACTCGCTAAAGACTTCCAGAGATTTGAAAAGCGTATGCAAAATTTAGCCAAACATATTGAGCAGGCAAATCATGATGTGGATGATGTTAATATATCAGCAAAAAAAATAACCCAACGCTTCAATAAAATTGAGCAACTAGAAATTGAACAACAAATCAAACCACAACTAGAGGAGATAGACGCTTAATGTCTCATAAGGTCGTTATTGTCATACCTGCAAGATATAGTTCTTCTAGACTCCCTGGAAAACCACTGTTAGATATTTGTGGCCAATCGATGATTGCCAGAGTCTACGAGGTAGCACAACGCGCGCTGTTACAAGTCAATATGGGCTCTATATTAATAGCAACGGATGATGAGCGTATTGCAACCCATGCCAAGCATTTTAACGCTGATGTTGTGATGACAGACAAATCATGTGTTAGTGGCTCTAATCGCGTATTACATGCAATAAAAGATATGAAAGACAAGCCAGAGGTTATTATTAACCTTCAAGGAGACGAGCCATTACTGCCACCCCATTTTGTCACATCACTTATCCATAAAATGATAAGTCATCCAGAGATTGAAGTCTGTACACC
>JAUICE010000075.1 GCA_030428185.1 Gammaproteobacteria bacterium | reverse complement strand
GAATGTTTGTCGTCCTTTTAACAACTATCCCCTCTTTAAGAAAAACACCGCGCGTTAAAATCTGAAACCTGGCATACTGATATGAAATAACATACATCAACGATAAGCCAACCCCTATAGCGAGAAATAAAATGACTAAAGGGAATAGAAACTTTCCTAAAAAAAGACCTATAATTGCTGCGATAATAAACGCCAAAGGAGTAGAAAAAATTATCCAATGTAACCGGCTTTCAAAAATGATTTTATTTGAAGTTTCATCTTGCATGAACATTATCCTAATGACATGAGTTTAAATCTAATACAAACATAAAATAACAGGTAGTATCAAGGAGAAATATACGGTATGAGGAAAAAAATTATCAACTGCATCAATAATGATCTTGTCACAATTTATAAAAAAACGATTTCCCTGGAGTCACTAGAAAAAAAAATTATAACTTACCTCCCTAGTAGATTTGCAGACTCCATCGCTATAGGAGAGTATCAAAATGGGATATTACTCTTAGTTTTAAACAATCCGTTATTAGCTACAGAGATTCGTTATATGCTGCCAGAACTAAGAGACAACATGCGAAAAGATCCTGCATTTTATCAGCTAACGCAGATAAAGATATCTAGAAAACCATAGACCTAATCGACGTCAGCTCATAACGCTAAGTTAAGCTCTAGCCGGCAAAATATTTGGAAAAGCAAACCAAGATGCCCTTTCATCATCACACGTTGTATACTCCCAGGCTTCTTTATTCGCCAACAGCTCTAAAACCAACTGATTATTGAGAGCATGACCCGATTTATAGGCATTAAAAGAACCAATTAACGGAGCACCTAGTAAATATAAGTCTCCAACAGCATCTAGTACTTTATGACGCACAAACTCATCATCAAAGCGCAGCCCTTCTTCGTTCATGATACGGAAATCATCAAGAACAATAGCATTATCAAGACTTCCACCGCGAACCAGCCCTGCCTCACGTAGCTTTTCATAATCTGCCATAAAGCCAAAAGTTCTCGCACGACAAATTTCTTTAACATAAGATGTTTTAGAAAAATCCACATGAAGTGACTGTGGTCTATCTGAAAACACCGGATGCTTAAAATCTATGTCGTAAGACACATTAAAGCCATCGTGAGGTTTTAACGATGCAAACTTATCATTACCCTTTACTGTGATTTCTTTTTTAATACGAATAAATCGCTTTTTAGCATTCTGTTCACAAATGCCCGCTGATTGAATCAGAAAAACAAAAGGAGCACTACTGCCGTCCATAATCGGTACTTCAGCAGCATTAATATCTACATAAGCATTGTCAACACCTAAACCTGCAAAAGCTGACATAAGGTGCTCAACGGTAGCAACCTTTGCTTCACCTAACTGGATTGTGGTACATAGCCTAGTATCAGTAACATGTTTTGCTAATGCTGGTATTGATACATCCACATCTAAATCTGTTCTTCTAAATACGATCCCTGTATTTGGTGCAGCTGGACGCAAAGTGATCAAAATTTTCCTTCCAGAATGAAGGCCCACTCCCGTCACTTGAATACTGCTTTTTAATGTTCTCTGCTTAATCATCGATGAACTCAATTATCATTAACTAGTTGAAATATAAACACATACAAATTCTCGGATTATAGCATTATTAATTAAAAAATGCCCAAAAAAGTTATCCCTGCAAGGCTAAATTAGTGTTATGATGTAAAAAAATCCTTAATTAGTGTGCTATAAAATGACGGTTAATATAAAGACTGACGATGAAATCCAAAAAATGCGCATTGCCGGTAAGCTGGCAGCCGAAGTTTTGGAGATGATAGGGCCTCATGTTCAAGTTGGTGTGACCACTGATGAGCTCAATACTATTTGCCATGATTACATTGTTAACGAGCAAAATGCGATACCCGCCCCGCTAAACTATCATGGGTTTCCAAAATCAATATGTACATCTGTTAATCATCAAGTTTGCCATGGCATACCTGGGAAACGCGTACTAAAAGACGGAGACATTATCAATATTGATGTCACGGTCATAAAAGATGGATATCACGGCGATACAAGTAAAATGTTTATGCTAGGCAAACCTAGCATTAAAGCAAAAAATGTTGTGAATATTACTCAAGAATGTTTGTATTTAGCCATCGATATGGTGAAACCTGGCATAAAGCTAGGAACCATTGGACATGCAATTCAAACCTTTGCTGAAAAAAATAGATTCTCCATTGTTCGAGAGTATTGTGGTCATGGAATTGGTAAATTTTTTCATGAGGAGCCACAAGTCATGCATTACGGCACACCTGATACTGGTGAAGAGCTACGACCGGGTATGACTTTTACTATTGAGCCAATGGTTAATGTAGGGAAGCGTCATGTCAAACTGCTACCTGATCAATGGACCGTCGTCACAAAAGATCACAGCTTATCTGCACAATGGGAGCATACGCTACTGGTAACAGAAGATGGAGTGGAGATACTAACTTTACGAAATGAAGAAACTCGCTACCAATCATAAAAACGCACTAACACTCTTTAGAAACGGACTCATAAAAAGATTCGATGAGGGGGATAGCATTTATGAACTCATGAATCAAATAACCAACTTTTCTGATAATGCTATATTGATAAGCTGGTGTGAAGCTTCGCTTGATTTAGAGTCAAATATTGCCCTAATTGCCTTGGGTAGTTTAGGTCGACGTGAGCTATTACCCTACTCAGATTTAGATTTACTTATTCTCTATGAAGGAAGCTTATCAAACAAGTTACAAAGAAATATTGAGCTATTCCTTCAAAAACTATGGGATAGCGGTTTTGAGCTAGGACATCAAGTATCCACGCTTAGTAATTATACGCAACTACTAGATAAAGAAATCTCTGTTATTACTGCATTGATGGATAAGAGGTTACTCGCTGGAAGCAAAATTATTTTTGAAGCCTTAACCTATGCTTGTGAACCACATCAAACATGGCCCGGTAACATTTACTTTAAGCATAAATGGAAAGAGCAATTAAAACGCCATCAAAAGTATAATAAGACTGCATATAATTTAGAGCCGAATATAAAAAATGGTCCTGGTGGGCTTAGAGATATACAAATGGTTGAGTGGATAGGCTGTCGGAATTACGGCTTCAACTATATAACCCATTGCCTAGCAATGGAACTTATATCTGAACATGAATTAAAAGTATTAAAGGCATCTAAGGGGTTCTTACTGACCACTCGGTTTGCGTTACATTTACTTGCAAATAAAGATGAAAATAGAATTTGGTTTGAATACCAAAAACAACTTGCATCCATGTTGGGCTATAAACAAAAAAACACCAATGATGCAATCAAAGGATTGATGAAAAGATTATTCACAATTACCAAATCGGTAAGAGCCATTAATGAGTTAACACTTCAACTCTTTAGAGAATCTATATTCACTCCTAAAAAACTTCCTATTAAAAAAATCAACGAACAATTCCAAATTACAAATCGATACATCGATGTAAGAACAACAAGCACTTTCAAACACCATCCAGAAGCACTGTTTTCTATTTTTTTATATCTAAATAAAAGCCCAAACATCAAGGGAATACGAGGTAGTACTATTCGCTTAATAAAAAAAAATGCCTATTTGATTGATGAAGGTTTTAGATGCGCAAAAAAAAATACCGATTTATTTATAATGCTTCTTAGAACATCTACAAATATTTTCAATGTGCTTGATAGTATGAATCGCCATGGACTTTTGGCCAAATATATTCCGGAATTCCAAGGGATCATTGGACAAATGCAGTTTGATTTATTTCATATCTACACTGTCGACCAACACTCCTTGTTTGTTGTAAACAATATTATGAAAATATATCAATCAGACAATACGGCCCTGCCAGTAGTTGCACTTGCTAAAAATATTAAATCAATTGAATTATTATATATTGCTGCACTTTTGCATGATATCGGTAAAGGTCATGGCGGCAGCCACTCTAACATTGGTGCTCAAATTGCTTTCGATTTTTGTAAACGCCACCATTTATCAGAGCATGAAGCTAATCTAGTCAGTTGGCTAGTCAAAAATCATTTACTCTTATCTTTGACCGCTCAAAGAAAAGACATTTATGATAACCTAACCCTCGTTGAGTTTTGCAAGGTTGTAAATACTATTGAAAAATTGAACTATCTATATATTCTGACCATCGCTGATATACAAGCAACAAACCCAACACTTTGGAATAGCTGGAAAGAGTCTTTGTTCACATCTCTTTATAGAGGAGCGATACAGTACCTAAAGAATGATGGTGAAATAAATCAAGATAAAATGATTGATAACACAAAAAACATCATTATCAAAGAAATGCACGAGACAAAACAACATGACGCTTTACAAATAGTCGAAGCTCTCAATAAATATTTTTTCTTATTAGAAAGTAGTAATCATCTCACCAGTCATATCAAAGCCATTTTAAATTATCCAGATAATACAGTAATTACTATCTTTGAGGATGATAAAACTAAAGGTTCTCGTGTATTTATCTATGCAAAAAAACGTGATGACAGCGCTCTCATCACCACGACAATCATTAGTAACTTTAACTTAAATATTGTCGAGGCCAACCTGCTACCTTGCCGTAGCCAATTTAACTTATCCAGTTATTTAATTTTAGATATTAAAGAAAATCGACCTCTGAGCATTGAGCTAAAATCACAGTTGACAAAAAAACTCACAGAGTCTCTCGATAGTATAAAGACGCCGCGTTTAACAAAATCGTTTAACCCTAAAAAATTAAGAAAAGTATATCTAAAACCTACAACAACCTTTATTACTCATACAAAAAAACATAAGACTGAGTTAATACTCAAAGGAACAGATCTCAAAGGACTACTTGCTAAACTTTGCCTTGTTTTTTTCAAACTTAATATTACACTCATCAGTGCAAAAATTGTTACCTCTGGCGAAGCTGTAGAAGATAGCTTTTTTCTGCAAGAAAAAAATAGTGATTGTTTAACAAGCCGTACTCAATTAGCCTTAATTGAAAATATAAATACAATCTACTCCTAATCCAGCATATTAAATGGGTATATGCTGTTGATGTAAAAAACTCAAAATTGCCATTCTTGCATACACGCCATTTCTGACTTGCTCTAATATAAGTGAACAATTTGAATCAGCTAATTCAGAGTCTATTTCCACACCTCTATTTATAGGACCAGGATGCATGACCAAAACATTAGGATGACAAACCTTAAGTCTATCTATAGTTAAACAATAGTCTTTCTTATACTCTGAAAAAGCAATAGAAACACCCTCTCCTAAGCGCTCATTTTGCACCCTTAAGGCCACAACCATATCTGCATCAACTAAGGCGTTGTCTAAAGAGTGCTCCGTTTTAACCTTACTATCACCAAAATCTCTAGAAAAATAACTCGGTGAGGCACAAACAATGTTTGATACACCGATTAACTTGAGCCCTGTTATCAGCGAATTTGCAACTCTCGAATGCTTAATATCACCACATATAACTACTTTTGCATGAGCGATATCTTTAATATGCTGGGTTATTGTATACAAATCTAATAGTGCCTGAGAGGGATGCGCAAACATACCACTGCCAGCGTTGACAAAATGAGCATTTTTTACTTCTTGATTTAATATATGAATCATTTTCGGATCACTATGACGAACAAGAAATGTATTTATGCCCATAGCCTGTAAGGTTTTAACTGTATCTAAGAGTGCTTCACCCTTAGTTTCCGAACTACTATCAGAGTCGAGCTGAATAAACTTCATACCTAAATTTGTTGCTGCCAACTCAAAACTAACCCTAGTTCTAGTTGAGTTTTCATAAAAAAGACTACATACAGGTACATTAATAAGGGGCCATGAGTGCTTATCTTCTTGATATTGATGTGTTAATTTAAGTAAGCCTTTAAGCTCTTCATAGGAGAGATCAGAAATTTCTAATAAGGAGCGCATAAGAGATAAAGTCGCTAAAGTTATTATAAATAAAACGACTATACACTAGAAAAGTAGAAATATGGATAGGCTCTCACATTAGTTTTTTATTTTAAAAGATACCCCTGTCTTTTCATAATGCATGTTCACTTCCATTGGGTATATTGTGCATTTAAGATTATAGTGGTGGCAAGTGTATACTTGAGTTTTGAGATTTTGTTTTTCTCTTAGACTTTGTCTTATCAGAACTCAGGGCTTGCTGTGGTAATTTAGGAAGCAAGCTTTTAGAGTTGCTCGGTAATTTCCAAAAACGTGTTTGGTGCTTTGGTGTTTGTGCTACGTATCTGTAAGCTAAAGAAACTTTTTTAATAGTAACTTCACGCCTTTCATAAGAAGCTTTCTTTAAATCCTTTAGCATGAAGTAACCAACAACATCTTTATCCCTTAATTGAAACCGCCCCCCTTTTATATAATGAGTCTTTTGCGTTAATAATTCGTACAATTGATATACGTCACCACTATCATCGAACGAAACGGGTATGCTTACATCTAAGGAGCACTCACTTTTGAGGACTTCGAAAAAAAATGTATCCATTGAATATAGCTGATTAGCATAAATAACAGGTAAAGAAGTATTCACGCACTCTATAATGCGCGCGCGCAAGGACTCAGAGAATTTTTTCCAATTCTTCTGAATAACCTCGGGTAACTCATTCCAAACCAGAGGGCTTAACCCTAAAGGCTTTTCAACTACTCTCAGCTTAGGACTCTTTTTGCATATAAAATGAAGTCTGTCAAAGTCAATATTCATCACCCGATAGTGAGTCGTATTAAACTGCTTATCCTCACCCTGTATTGTTTTAATCTTAATTTCAAAATTAATGATACATTGACGCTGAAGGTACTCTAAGAACTTAAGTAAACGTTTTTGTCTTTGTCGTGGTATGACGCTCGAAACCAACACATCATCAAACTCAACCACACGCTCACATAGGTATAAGCTTTGTCGCGCAAATTGAACAGAATAGTCATTAAGTAAATTTCTTAAACCTAATGAATGTGTAAAAAAAGCCGTTAAATCAACCTTTTGCTGCGAAGTCAAAGTACTTGTCGCTAACAACATGATATTTAAACTGATACTGTCTTCTAGTTAGAAGTCGATTATATCATAAAAAACGCCTGAGTGCGTAATTATTATGCTTTTTGTATGTTTTTGGTCATGCTATTAGTGATGCTCTCTCATCCACTGCTCAACAATTAACTTAGCAGCAAAGCTATCAATGTTGGCTTTTGTTAACCCCCTTACTCCTAAGTTTTTAAACAATTCTGATTTTGCTTCAACTGTTGTCATCCTCTCATCAACAGAATAAACATTACAGTTAAATTTTTCTTTTAATGATGAGATAAATGTTAGGGCATGCTCAGTCACATACAAATGGCTACCATCAATTTTTACTGG
>JAUICE010000074.1 GCA_030428185.1 Gammaproteobacteria bacterium | reverse complement strand
TGTTATGAGTCGATATATGCTTATTGGATGCGAAAATTTGTGCTGAATGGAGCAGATTTGTTTTTTGTAATCACCAATGATGGATGGTGGGATAATACACCTGGTCACAGACAACATCTGGGATTCTCAATTCTAAGAGCTATAGAGTTTCGTAGGTCAGTTGGTCGATCAGCCAATACAGGCATTAGTTGTGTAATAGATCAACACGGTAGAGTTTTTCAACCACTACAATATGGAACAGAAGGTGCTATAAATGCTACATTGTTGGCAAATGATGAAATGACTTTTTATGCAAAATACGGCGATATTCTTGGCAGAATCGCTTATTTGTTGACAGCGATCTTTGCTGCTTTTATGTTCCGGTGGAGAATTAAGAAAAATAGAGATAAAAACGACGCAAAAACATTCGCTTTTGAAAAGTACAGTAAGTACGATTTAAAAAACATTGATATTAGCTCAGCATAATACAGTACATACGCCAAGATAACTGCAAGGGCATCTTCGTAATGTGTTAAAAACAAACTTAACAAAAAAAACAAGGTAAAATTCATAAAGGGCTTGCTACCCCAGGCTTTTTTAACTGTTTTTGCAATATCTCCTGAAAAAACCACTAAGAAAGTGGTAAGAAGAACCAGTAAAGCAAAATGAAATACCAACGTCTCTACTCCTAAAATACATCAAAGCTTAAAACCATGCATCTTAACTCCCATTGGGTATATTAGTGCTTAAAGCATCTATACCCAGTAAAAAACATAGTCATACCCAATTCATTACAGGCATCAATGACCTCTTTATCTTTTATACTACCGCCTGGTTGAATAATAGCTTTAATCCCAAACCGGCTAATCGTATCGACACTATCTCGAAATGGAAAAAAGGCATCAGAGGCTAACACAGCGCCATGAGCCCTGTCTTGGCATTTGTTTAAGGCTTGTAATACAGCATCAATTCGAGAAACTTGCCCGCCTGAAATCCCTAACGTCACGCCATCTTTGACGATACATATCGCATTAGATTTTACATGTTTCACAACTTTCCAAGCAAATACAAGATCATCATTTGCAGTAAAATTTTCTTCTCCCGATACTTGCTTTATCATATAAGTATCTAACTGATGTCGATTGATATCCTGTGTTAAATAACCACCAGGAATAAAACGCTTTTCCTCTTTTTCTTTAGAAAGTAAAAAGTCTAATTGCATGACTCGTAGATTCTTTTTTGTTTGTAAAATAGCTAAAGCCTCTTTAGTAAATCCAGGAGCAACGAGGACTTCAGCAAAATTTTTTATTATCTCAGCTGCTATTTTTTCATCACAATGTTTATTTAACGCAATAATTCCACCAAAAGCTGACATACTATCTGCGTTAAATGCGCATTTAAAAGCCTCATTGATATCATCAGAAATGGCAACCCCCGACGGAGTTGCATGCTTGACGATACAGCAAGCAGGCTGTTGGAATTCAGCAACACAATCAAGGGCGGCTTGCCCATCAACAATATTATTATATGACAGCGCTTTACCTTGTAATGTTTTTGCATTTAGTATACTGAACACATCCTTATTGTTATTCGTACATGTGGCTTTTTGATGCGGGTTTTCACCGTAGCGCAAGGTTGTTAGGCTGTCCTCTTGAAATTTAGAAAAATACTCAGCAATTGCTTGATCATATTGCATGGTTTTCTTAAAGACATCGACAGCAAGATGCTGCCTGTATGACTCATTTATATTATTGGTACTGAGTCGACTGATAAAGTCATCATACTGAGTACTTGAGGACAGCACAGCGACATGTTTATAGTTTTTTGCAGCAGCTCTTATCATCGTAGGGCCACCAATATCGATCATTTCAATGGCATCATTAATAGTGCAGTCTTTGTGAGCGATAATAGAAGAGAATGGATATAAATTACATACAACGATATCGATAAATGGAATAGACATCTCATTTGCGACAGCTCCATCTACATCTCTACGCCCTAATACCCCACCTAAAAGCAACGGGTGTAAGGTTTTTATTCTCCCCCCCATAATTTCTGGAAATTTTGTTATGTCAGATACTGAAAGGACACTAAATCCTTTAGATTTTAAATAATCGAATGTGCCACCTGTTGAAATTAATTCAACACCTAATGCAGCAAGCGCTGTTGCAAGTTTATCTAAGTGTGTTTTATCGCTAACTGAAATGAGCGCTCGTTTAGGTTGAAATGTTTCTCTCATTTGATGTTCTCACTATTTGTTTTACTGACTTAACCAGAGCATCGACTTCAAGTGCTTGTACTTTTTTCTTTAAGCTATAGCAATCATCTGTCTCTAAAACTGTTAGGCGTTCTTGGCAAATAACCGGGCCAGCATCTACACTTTCTGTAACCCAATGTACACTGCATCCTGTTTCACAATCATGATTTTCTAAAACCGCACGATGAACATCTAAATCCATTAGCCCCTGATATTTGGGCAATAATGACGGATGAACATTAATAATCTTATTAGTCCAATCTTTGCAAAATCTTTTGCCAAGAATACGCATAAACCCCACTAGAAGGATTAAATCAATTTTCTGTGACTTTAGCTCAGCCGATATGGCTTGATCAAACTCATCACGGTTTGAAAACGCTTTATGTTCAATGCATCTCTCATCAATATCTAACGCTTTGGCTTTATCTAAAACTTCAGCATTTTTTAAATTACTAATAACAAGCGAGGGCACAAAACCACTCACCTTTAGCTTTGAAACCAATTGCTCTAAATAACTTCCTCTTCCTGAACTTAAGATTGCGACATTAATGCTCATCAACCAATACCTGCCATTGTCTTTTATGTTTTTCTAACCAAGCATTTTGACCAATATCTTCTCTATAAAAAAAGTCGCCGCTAATATCAGATATTTTATTCTCTGCGTCTACTTGAGCTTCACTTAAAGAGGCACCAACACCTAAGCAAGCGACAGCTCTAGAACCAAGCATTTCATAACCACTCGCTACACTTTGAATATGGCCACAATAGTAATGAGGATCATCTAGCGGAAAGTTAATAATTGAATCTTTTCTTGACTTGATTGGATATCCAGAAGGCACAGCATATTTACATACGCTAAATTGGTGTGCAAATGATAGCGACAACTCATCTAATGTTTGATGACAAATCGCATGACAAAGCTCCAGAAAGTCAGTCTGTAATAAATACAATAAATTAATACACTCCGGATCACCAAATCGCGCATTGAACTCAATGATCTTAAGCCCACATTTAGTCATCATATACCCGCCGTATATAATGCCGCGATAAGTTTCCCCTGTTTCATTTTGTAACATTGAAACGACTTGCTCATTTGCCTTTTGAGCTTCTTGTAATATCTCTTTAGGCAATAATGGTAGGCTGTGATCATTAAAACTCACACTCCCCATCCCGCCTGTATTCGGCCCCTTATCATCAACATAGGCTCGTTTATTATCTTTTACTAATGGAAAATGCTTAAGTGTTTTACCATCACAAACACTAATAAGTGAAAACTCTTCACCAAAGAGCTTTTCTTCAAATAGAACACTATCGTGCTTTTTAAAGCAATCAAGGGCAATAGCTATTGCTTCAGAGTCTGTATCAAAGTGATCTCCAGAAACATAAACACCTTTACCACCCATTAATCCTGTAGCTTTCACAACCACATCACCATTAAAGCGTGACAGCTCAGTTGTAATATTTGAACAATCATCAATGACACTAAATTTAGGTAGCAAATGATTCAATGTGGGACTGATTAATTGCCGACAAAAAGGCTTTGAAGTCTCAATTTGTGCCAACCTTTTCGTTGGACCGACAACTTGGACGCCACACTCTATAAGAAGATCAGAAATTCCAACTTCAAGCGGTGCCTCAGGGCCAATGATGGCCATATTAATAGCATGTTCCCTTACAATGGATTTTAAAAGCCGCTCATCTTGATAAGGACCAACCACAAGCGTATCGGCTTCTTTCAAGATACCAGGGTTTTTGAATCCACCCAAACAGGTCACTGTATTTTGCTGACAAGAGCGTTTAATTGCGCGCAAAAGCGCGTGCTCTCTTGCGCCACTACCAATTAATAAAATATTATCCACCCATCAAACCTTTTAGCTTATTGATTTCCCACATACATATTGACCATCTAAACATGCCTTACACGGTTTACTGATACTATATTTGCCCTTACGATGTATTGCTTCTGTTAAACCATCTATTTCTTGATATAAAAGTTCATCAACTTGTAAATACGCTTTGATATCTTCAATACTTTTATTAGCTGCAACCAGTTCTTCTTTTGTCGGCATGTCTATACCGTAATAGCAAGGGTTTTTAACTTCAGGACAAGCACTGGCAAAATATACTTTTTTTGCACCATATTCACGAACCATAGCAATAATTTCTTTGCTGGTTGTCCCCCTGACGATGCTATCATCAATAAGCAGGACATTTTTATCTCGAATTTCAGTTTCTTGAGGGGATAGTTTGTACCGAATCGACTGAGTTCTTTTATGTTTTGTTGGCATGATAAACGTACGCCCGATAAATGGATTCTTATATAATCCCTCTGTATAACGGACACCTAAAGTCGTCGCAAAAGATAATGCTGCTGTATTGGATGAAAATGGAACGGGTATCACAACATCAGGCAGCACCCCAGGAAAACGCTTTTGCCATAAATTTGCTAAATTTTGCCCCATACGTAAGCGGGAACGATACACAGAGACATCATTAATCATCGCATCTGGACGCGAAAAATATACATATTCAAAAATACAAGGGTGGAACGATTTAGGCTTTAATGGCAAACGATGTAGCACTCTATTTTCATCAACATAAACCAACTCTCCAGGTTTCACATCATCTAAAAGTTCAAATCCCAGTTGATAAAACATAGTGGTTTCAGATGCAAAAATATAGTCATCATTGCCATTATCATTTGTTCGTACTCCGATCACTAGAGGCCTAATCCCATGGGGATCACGAAACGCACATAGTCCTCTTCCTAACATATCAACAACCACTGAGTAAGCGCCTACTACTTTATCAAAAATGACACTCATTGCCTTTTTTAAAATCTCAACAAACGGTTTTGTTGTGTTTTTTTGCTCTTCTAACAATGCATGCGTAAACAAATAGAGTAAGAGCTCCGAGTCAGAGCGTGTATTCATATGCACACGATAGTGCGTCATCAGATATGAGTTTAACTCAGAATAATTGACTAAATTTCCATTATGGGCAAGCGCAACTCCATTGGCTGCACTGCTCCAAAATGGTTGTACTTCGTCATTTGTCTTCTGTCCTCGCGTAGGATACCGAACATGAGCAATACCATGAGTACCGGGTAAGTCATCATATGAAATACCAGCAAATGCCTCTCTAACCAATCCTTTTCCACGATGTATATAAAATTTGCTATCTGAGGTGATCATACCTGCTGCATCTTGGCCACGATGTTGTAGATGAATCAAAGCATCGAGCAGCTCTGATGCCACCTCTTGACTGGAAATTATCCCAACTATGCCACACATAAGTTAACCTGTTATAAAAGTTGATATATCTGTTATGTCCTCATCAATAACGTTTTGTGTTCTATCAAACGTTTGATGTGTGATTTTTTCATAAAGTGTTATATACAATTTGGAAAGCTTTAACCTTAAATCCATAGGTGCCTCAGGTAACAATGCATCTTCATATGGAAGTGAATTATTCTTATACCAAATTCGCAGCATTTCTTTATCGAAATTATCAGGCTCTTGATTAAGATCCCTCCTCTCTTGATAGGTGCTTTTATCCCAATATCTAGATGAATCAGGGGTTAGCACTTCGTCAATCAACATTAAGCGATTGTCACTATCAAAACCAAGCTCAAATTTAGTATCAACCAAAATCAATCCACGTTCGTTAACAAAACGACTCGCGTGATCAAATATGGATAAAACCATACGCTCTGCTTCTTGCCAATGAGACAGGCTCATTAAGTTTTGCGAAATAATATCTTCTCGTGTAATAGGTTTATCAGAATGAAATCCTTTAGTAGTCGGTGTAACGATTGGCTTTGGGAGCTTAGTATTTTTTTTAAGGCCATCAGGAAGGGTTATTCCTCCAAAGTGTCGCTCCCCTTGCTGGTATAGATTCCAAATAGAGGTACAAGTTGTACCTGTTAAATACCCTCTCACTACAAATTCAATAGGTAGTGGCTTAGTCTTTTTTACCAACATTGCATTTGCGCCAATTAAAGAAAGCATATGATTAGGAGCAATTGCTTTTAGTCGTTCAAACCAAAACGCACTTAGTAAATTTAACACTTGCCCCTTAAAAGGTATGGTTGTAATTTGTTTATCAAAAGCACTTAATCTATCCGTTGTTACAATAAGTAGGTTCCCGTTATACTCATAAACATCACGAACTTTACCGGTTATTTTTTTTAAATGCTCTATATGAGTATGCTCTATGGTTTTCAACATGGGACATCCACCAGCTCGTAACAATCTTCAACATAAGGATTAAATATCAAATGATGTTTTAGCAAATACTGTTTTAGACGTTCCAAATGCGCTGCATCACCATCAAATCCATATACAACACCCCTATTAAGAAAATCAACATCCTTGAATTCTTTATGCATAGCAATATTTTGTTTAAAACGATCATGATAGACATCTAACTTCAAAAGAACTAGAAAACTCAAATCATTAGCGCGATCAGCACACAGTTTCTCCTTACTATGATTCATAAACATAATTGACTGCGAAAGTAACTTTTGCACTGCCTCATAAGATTTTTTAGTTATGAATTCTATATAACGATAGCGTGATACTTTTGCTAAAATATCGTGTTGGCGAAGCACTAACTCTAAACTTTTTGCTGTATTATCTTCAATGATGAGTTTTACATAAGCCCTATAGTGCTCCGGGTTATCTGGCAGCTTATGAATCACGTCAACTGGGGCTGATACGTCATAATGTGTGGGACTTAGTTGTGATGCAATATTATTCTCTAGGTAGTGCTTCATACTTTTGAAAATAATATCACCAGCCTGAACTCTTTCGGGATGCGGCATAATTGCCATTATATTACCCTGGCGATTACTGATTGCTGCAAGATTATCCGTAGAACCATTTGGATTAAGCCCAACGTATTCCATCATTGCGCTCTCTTCTTGATGCATTTTTTCTAATAAATCTTCAGAGATAACAAACCGTCCTTGGGCATGGGCATAAGGAATGCGAATAGATTTACCCTTGGTAAACTGATTGGTAAATGCATGTTGCTGATTAATATACTTTGGCTTGATGTCACACCAATCATTGATATAAGTATGTCTTAGAACTTCCCCATCAACTTCTCTTATATTGTCATGCAGTGCACAACCAATTTTTTGACTCTTGATACCGGGAACAAGCCCGCTGGCGACTAAAATTTGTGCGCCATTGC
>JAUICE010000073.1 GCA_030428185.1 Gammaproteobacteria bacterium | reverse complement strand
GCTAGATCATAGGGAATATGTAATGTCTCAAGCGCAATATTTAGCGCATCGTCTAAAGCATTGTCAGTACCATGGCCAAAATATAGCTGATGCTTACTAAATTCACTCATGCCAAAACGTACATAGTCCCATAGCGTATCTAGTTCAGATACGATAGATGCATAATTAACCAAGTGAAAACCCCAATTTAATGCTAAAATATGAAGCAAATTTTATATGATTTAGTAAAAAAAAGCGATGATTGATGATGAGGATAAAGCGTTATTCAGAAAAGCCATGCGCGATGTGACGCCATTGAGCTCAAAAACATCCACTCATCAAGAGCCAAATAAAACTAAGCAGCAAAAACTAATAAAAGTTGTTAAAAAAGCACATGTTAGCGCTAAAAGAAACATCACCCCTCTATCGGATGGCTTCTCAAATAACATTAAACCTCATGAGTCTATGAGTTTTGCTAGGGACGGCATCGATACAAGCATTATCAAAAAAATGCAAAAAGGTACCCTACGACCCTTAGCTCGTCTAGATTTACATGCAATGCGTAGGGAGCATGCTCATCATGAACTGGACGACTTTTTAACTGAGTCATATCGGCAACAATTACGTGTCGTTTTAATCATTCATGGTAAGGGCCAGGGTGTCATGAAAAACTTAGTGAATAACTGGTTACAACAATATCCTTTTGTACTTGCTTTTCAGTCAGCACATCCCCGTGACGGAGGCACAGGTGCCACATACGTACTGTTAAAAAGAGCCTCATACAAGTCATAAAATGTATTTTTTTACGTCAACATTGTGCTATGATTGCGTGCAAAATATTACCTAGAAAAGTGAATTTGTGCGCTATGAACTCAATCATCATTGGTATTTCAGGGCCTTCTGCATCAGGTAAAACATTGTTAGCTAATACGCTAGTAAATGAAATGGGCAGAGAAAATGTATTAGTTATTTCAGAAGACGCCTACTATAAAGATAATTCGCATCTTCCTAAAGAGAAGCGGGCCCTAATTAATTACGATCACCCAGACTCTTTTGATCATGATTTATTGTGCGAACATTTAGTAGAGCTGCAAAAAGGGAATTCTATTAACACTCCCATTTATGACTATACAGAGCATTTAAGAAAGCAAGAAACTAAACACTTTAATGCAACCAGTGTGATTATTATTGAAGGAATTTTACTATTAGCTGTGCCAAAGGTTCGCGAGCTCATGGATATAAAAATTTTCATGAATACCTCTTTAGATATTTGTTTAATTCGTCGTCTGAAAAGGGATATTACTGAGCGTGGGCGATCGCTAGAGTCTGTATTAAACCAATATCAAAATACTGTTCGTCCAATGTACTGGCAGTTTATTGAACCCTCCAATCAGCACGCAGATCTAATCGTGCCTCGTGGAGGAGAAAATCGAATCGCTATAGATATGCTTAAAGCTAAACTACGCGAACTTGTGTAATAAAGGAGTAAAAAATGGGATTTTTAAAGGGTAAAAAAGCTTTAATTTTAGGATTAGCAAGCCAACGCTCTATTGCTTATGGTATCGCTGAGCGCTTTCACCAAGAAGGTGCAGAGCTTGCATTCACATATCAAAATGACAAATTAAAAAAACGAGTAGAGAAATTCTCTGAAAAATTTAATGCAACAGTAAGCCTTCCTTGTGATGTCAGTAAAGATGAAGAAATAAAGACCTTATTCACCGAACTTAAAAAGCACTGGAATGAGCTTGATATTATTGTGCACTCTGTCGCCTTTGCTCCTGAGTCACAAATTACTGGCGATTTTGTTGATAATATTTCACGAGAAGGATTTGAAATTGCTCATAACATCAGTAGTTATAGTTTTGCAGCGCTAGCACGTGAAGCACGCTCTATGCTTTCAAATAAAGCCTCACTATTAACCCTTTCATACCTCGGTGCTGAACGCGCATTTCCCAATTACAATGTTATGGGTTTAGCAAAGGCAAGTCTTGAAGCTTCTGTAAGATACATGGCTGTTTCGCTAGGACAACAAGGAATTAGAGTCAATGCTATTTCTGCTGGGCCTATTCGAACTCTTGCAGCAAGTGGCATAGGTGGCTTTCGCTCTATGTTAGAGTTTAATGAAAAAGTTACGCCCTTAAAGAAAAACGTTACAATTGAAGAGGTAGGTAATACGGCTGCGTTCCTAGCATCGGACTTAGCTTCCGGAATCACTGCAGAAGTTTTACATGTAGATGCTGGCTTTCATGCTATTGGCTTAGCGAATCCTGATACTCCTGATACCACTGATTAAATTAAAAATTCCAACGCAGTGTACTTAAGTGATGAAATCATTTAAGCACACTGCCTTTTCTTCTTATTTTATTGATACCTTAATATCTTTCATTACACTTTTTAAATAAAACTGATAGTCTCTTAGACCAAAGCTTATTTCTAGTTGCTTAAGGATATTTCTCTTAGCATCAAGATCCAAACTTGATAAATTCCCAGGGGTAACTTTACTCAGACTAATAACCGCGTACGTATTGATTTTATCTAAATACGCTCCACCCAAGCTATTTTTCTTTGCCTCAGGATTTGTGAGAGAAAAAGCAAGCTCGTTGACAAGCGGATTTACTTTACTGTCATTGCGCCTAGCTCCAACCTCTGATTTAAATTTAACCTTCTCAGCTAATAATAGTGGAGCGATGTCTTGATCTTTTCTAAGTAATCCAAGAATTTTTTGTCCTAGCTCTTTAGCACGTGATTGCGCCTTATTAGCCGCAATCATCTGCTTAATATCAGCCTGGACCTCTGAAAGTTTTTTCTGTGTCGGTTTTAGGTGTGATTTAACCCGTAAGACCAAAACAGTATCATCACTAACCTTAATAGGTGCGCTATTTTCCCCTTGTTCAAGGACTTCTTGACTAAAAGCAGCCTGTAATAAATGTTTATTAGCGCCTAATCCTTTAGCATCACCTACTCTAGTAATCGGACCTAATGTCTTAATTTCCAAGCCTAGCTCTTTAGCAACCTCATCAAGGGAGTCTGGATTCTGGTAGCTCAGATCCGTTAGCTTATCATTCATTTCGGTAAAGACTTGTTGGGCTTTTTCGTTTTTTAAATAGCTAATGATTTGCTCACGAACATCTGAAAATGGTAGCTGTTTCTTAGGTTTTATATCGACTAATTTTACAATTTCATAGCCATTAGACGTTTTCACAGCCCGTGACACTTGCTTTTTAGAAAGCTTTATCAATGCTCTATCCACAGCAATATCCATGACACCCGCCCCCATCCAAGGCAATGTATTACCTTTAGCGACTAGATCGTCAGAATACATATCGGCTACTTTTTCAAAAGATTTTTTTGCCTCTAATGATTGTTTAATTTTAGGAAGTTTATCTTTATGTCCTTCGGCTACAAAAATATGCTTGATTTTGTATTGAGCCGGCCTGACATAATTAGATTTATTTTCAAGATAAAATTGCTCTGCTTTCTCAACACTAATATTGGTTTTAGCTACTAAGTCCGGCAGCGAAATTGACACATAAGATACAATAACTTGCTCTGGAGTCATAAACAACGCACGATGCGTGTTAAAAAAGTTCTTAATTTCATTTTGAGTGACGCTCACTCTATCCTTGAATAAATCTTGGCTTAATAACAAATAATGATAGTTCCTTGTTTGCTCAGTTAACGCAACAAAGTTTTTTAGCTCCGATGGTAGTGCAAAATCACTTGCCGATATCATAAATCGTTGTTGATTTAGCAGCATTCCTTGCTGTACTTTATGCAAAAGAGCTTCTGGGGTTAATAAATTTGCACTCAGAATTTGTTGAAACCTATCTTTAGAAAATACGCCATTTTCTACAAAATCTGGCATCGTTAACATAGCTTGCTGAGCTTGCGACTTTGAAACAATAAATCCTTCATTTCTTGCCGCATCAACACGCGAGTAATTGGCTATCATCTGCCTTAGTGTTTGACTTTTTAATTTTTGCTCATCGGCAAGTCCACTAATAACTTTACCTTGTTTACTCCGCTGATACTCGTCTTCAAAAGCTCGTTTGGTTATGGCCGTATCACCGACAGTTGCTTTTATATCACTAACTCGATGCGAACCAATGTAATAACTTGCGCCAAATAACGCAAAGGTAATGGCAATCAAAATAATGACAAACCAGGCTATCCACCCGTGAACTTTTTCATGTATATTCTGTAGCATAAATAATCCTATACCTCTGCTGATGCACTTTGGTTACCGTGCGAATTTAACTTTCCGCACCCATCGAATGATGCTCGGTATTTTAGACTGGTTTTAATAATAATTGAAGTAAGAACGTATTAGAATTTTCGTTTAGTATAGCGATAATGTATCGCTATATAAACTTGAGATAGTTGGCGGAGTGGACGGGATTCGAACCCGCGACCCCCGGCGTGACAGGCCGGTATTCTAACCAACTGAACTACCACTCCACAGTGATGGTGGGTGCTGCAGGGATCGAACCTGCGACCCTCGCCTTGTAAGGGCGATGCTCTCCCAGCTGAGCTAAGCACCCAGTCCAATTATTCTTCGATTTGAACTGCTTCTTTAAGGGATTTGCCAGCTTTAAACTTGGCTACTCGTGAGGCTTTAATTTCAATTGACTCACCAGTTTGTGGATTTCTTCCAGTGCGTGCAGCACGGTTACCAACACTAAAAGTTCCGAATTTAGGAAGAACAACTTGCTCATTTGATTGTAAAGCACCAGTTACTGCTTCAACAAAAGCATCGAGTATTTTCCCTGAGTCAGATTTAGTGACATTTGCTTTACTTGCGATTACTTCTATTAGTTCACTTTTATTCATTGTTTTTCCTAAGCTAATTTATGTTATTGTTTTTATTGCTTATATTAGCTTCCTAACTTAACTTTTGTCGCTAGCCAAGTTAGGAATGCGAAATATACCCTTAATCAGTGCGTATGTAAACTCTTATTTTTATTTTTTTTATCTTTTACGATTTCAGAAACCAAATCCGCCTTTGCGCCTGCAATCACATCATTATCAACGAGTGCAATTTGCAAGACTTCATCAATGGTTTTGACTGGATGAATCATTAATGCCTTCAAAACATTTTGTGGAATATCATCTAAATCTTTTTTATTTTCATCAGGAATGATGACATGCTTTATCTGACCTCTATGAGCGGCAAGTAGCTTCTCCTTTAGACCTCCTATCGGCAGCACAGTTCCTCTCAAAGTGATTTCACCTGTCATCGCAACATCTTTTCTTACTGGTATATTAGCTAAAATTGAAACCAGTGCTGTACACATACCAATACCTGCACTAGGACCATCTTTAGGTGTTGCACCTTCAGGGACATGAACGTGAACATCATTTTTCTCATAAAAATCTAACTTAATACCAAAGTCATCACTTCTTGAGCGAACAACCGTCATCGCAGCTTGAATCGACTCCTGCATGACCTCGCCTAACTGACCTGTATAAATTGCTTTGCCTTTTCCTGGCATTGCTGTTGCCTCTATGGTTAATAGCTCACCACCCACACTAGTCCATGCAAGACCGGTGACACAACCGACAACATCATTTTCTTCCGCAAGACCAAAGTCAAATTGCTTCACACCAAGGTATTTTTCTATTGTCTTTGGTGTAATTGATATTTTCTTTTTAGAGGGTTTGGTGAGAACGTCTTTCACAACCTTTCTACACAACTTTGCCACTTCACGCTCAAGATTTCTAACGCCTGCCTCACGTGTATAATGACGAACAATACTTCGAACCGCATCATCATTAATGCTTAGCTCCCCTTCTTTAAGCCCATTAAGCTTAAGCTGTTTAGGAATTAAATAACGCTCCGAGATATTTACTTTTTCATCTTCCGTGTAACCTGCAAGACGAATCACTTCCATACGATCAAGTAATGGCGCCGGAATTTCTAAAGAATTAGCCGTTGCAATAAACATGACATCACTTAAATCATAATCAACTTCAAGATAATGATCTGAAAATGTGTTGTTTTGCTCCGGATCAAGCACTTCAAGTAGTGCTGACGCTGGATCACCTCTAAAATCCATTGCCATCTTGTCTACTTCATCAAGCATCACTAATGGATTTTTTACACCGGCTTTAGCAAGCTTTTGAATGATTTTTCCAGGCATGGAACCAATATAAGTTCTTCTATGCCCTCTTATTTCTGCTTCGTCACGAACACCACCTAAAGCAATGCGAATAAACTTACGCCCAGTGGCATTTGCAATAGATAAACCAAGTGATGTTTTACCAACGCCAGGCGGTCCAACCAAGCATAAAATAGGCCCCTTCATTCGCTTAACACGTTGCTGTACTGCAAGATATTCAAGAATACGCTCTTTAACTTTCTTTAGACCATAATGATCAGCATCTAAAATATCTTGTGCCTTAATCAAATCATGATGGGTACGTGAACGCTTCTTCCACGGCACCATCAAAATCCAATCAAGATAATTTCTAATGACAGTTGCCTCAGCAGACATGGGCGACATCATTTTTAATTTATGAAGCTCTGACAATGCCTTTTCTTTTGCTTCTTTAGGCATGCCTGCTTTTTCAATGCGCATTTCCAAATCTTCAAGCTCTGAAGGCTCATCTCCAAGCTCTCCAAGCTCTTTTTGTATTGCTTTCATTTGCTCGTTAAGATAATATTCGCGCTGACTTTTTTCCATTTGTCGCTTAACACGACCACGAACCCTCTTTTCAACCTGCAGCAAGTCAATTTCTGTTTCAAGACAAGCCATCAGACGCTCCAAGCGCTTTTCGACCTTGAGCATTTCTAAAATATCTTGTTTGTCTTGTACTTTAAGGGTTAAATGTGCAGCGATACTATCTGCTAAACGACCTGGAACATCAATTCCAGAAAGCGAGTTAACAATTTCAGGCGGAATCTTTTTATTTAACTTTATATATTGCTCGAACTGACTCATCAATGAACGAGTCAATATTTCTGTTTCCTGTGAGCCTTCCTTAGGCTTTTCATCACTTAAAATAGTGCAAGTGGCGCCTAAATAACCATCGCCTTCGCTGAGTTTATTGAGTTTGGCTCTATCTTGTCCTTCGACTAGGACTTTAACCGTTCCATCAGGAAGTTTTAACAATTGTAAAATATTAGATATGGTTCCTGTCTCATATAAATCTTCAACTGTCGGATCATCATCTTTTGCACTCTTTTGTGCTATTAGCAGAATTTGCTTATCACCAACCATAGCCGCTTCAAGTGCTTTTATTGATTTTTCGCGACCAACAAATAAGGGGATAACCATATGAGGATAAACGACCACATCCCTAAGTGGTAAAATGGGCAACTCGAGCTTTTCATTTTTTTTCATATAAAGTCCCTCAGTTTTACACCACTAGACTTTTATGACGATTGAGTCCAGTAATGCTAATGTCTAACCCACACAAACACCACGGGCTAACTAACTATTTTTTTTGACTCAGCTTTTTTATCGTCCTTTTTCTTTTGGGCTCCCTCCTCTTCATAAACCAATAGTGGCTCTGAGTCACCTGAAATCACACCTTCATCAATGACTACTTTACTGACTCCTTCAGTAGATGGTAATTCATACATGGTGTCTAATAAGACGTTTTCAAGTATTGAGCGCAATCCTCGCGCTCCAGTCTTACGCTCTAATGCTTTTCTTGCTATAGCTTTTAGTGCTTCATCTCGAAACTCAAGGGTCACGCCTTCCATTTCAAACAGGTAATTATATTGTTTA
>JAUICE010000006.1 GCA_030428185.1 Gammaproteobacteria bacterium | reverse complement strand
GGCTTTGCTTTGCGTTTTACTTAAACTTTTATATTGTTTTACACAACTAACTTAGTTATGAGTAGAAGGGATAAAAGAAACACCGAAACTTAGTGGAGCGATACCTAAATACTCCGCTAAACTTTGCCCGATATCAGCAAAACTGCCTCTTCTACCAATAAACTGGCCACTGATATTCGGACCAAAGGCTAAAACAGGCACATGCTCCCTTGTATGATCAGAGCCCGGGAAAGTCGGATCACAACCATGATCAGCCGTAATCACCGCAATATCTCCTGGCTGCATGGCTTGCTCAAAATCTAATAACTGCTTATCAAACGCAACGAGAGCCTCTGCATATCCTTTAATGTTACGGCGGTGTCCATATTTAGAATCAAAATCAACAAAGTTGGTAAACACTAAACTACCATCAGGCGCTTTTTTAATTTGCTCGATAGTATTTTTAAACAGTGTGTCATTATCACTGCCTTTTATTTTTTGTGTAATACCCAAGTGAGCATAGATGTCAGCTATCTTACCAATAGAGATCACTTCTCGCCCAGCTTCAACTAGTTTATCAAGCAACGTTTTTTCTGGTGGTGGTGTCGCGTAGTCTTTGCGATTATAGGTACGCTCAAACTGTCCACATCGTTCGCCAATAAATGGTCTTGCAATGACTCGACCGACCTTGAAATCATCGACTAATTTCCTCGCAATATCACAAATTTCATAAAGTCTTTCAAGCCCAAAATGTTTTTCATGTGCGGCTATCTGAAACACACTATCAGCAGAGGTATAACAAATTGGCTTACCGGTTTTTATATGCTCCTCACCCAACTCATCAATGATCACCGTACCTGAAGCATGCTTATTTCCTAGAATCCCTGGAAGCTTCGCCTGTTTGATGAGCGCATCTGTAAGCTCTTTCGGAAAACATGGTTCGGTAAAAGGAAAGTAGCCCCAATCAAACATCACTGGAACACCTGCAAGCTCCCAATGTCCACTGGGCGTATCTTTACCCAAACTTTTTTCTACAGCATATCCCCACAAACTGTTTGGTGCTGGCATTTTATCAAGCTCAATAAGCTTTTTAGCTGTTGATGCTAAATGTGCATGAAATAATCCTAAGCGCTGTAAATTGGGTAAATTTGGTTTTTCTTTATCGTATATATGCCCAAACGTATCAGCACCCTCATCACCAAAACGATTAGCATCGAGACTCGCGCCAATGCCAAAAGAGTCCATCATAAGAATAAAAGCTCTTGCCATGTTTAATTCTCTTCTAAACGATGTGAATGTGTTTCACGTAACATAATGGCGCACATCATCGCAATCACAAAACCATAGGGAATAAGTAATAAAGCATCTTGATATGCTTGAGGTAGCAATGCTAAGTCTTGCCCATCACCGCCTTTTAACATCAAAACATAACTAAATAAATTCTGATAAAGTAAAAAACCACCTTGGGTTAAAACTGAAATAACGCCCACAGAAGTGGCAGTCATCGATAAAGGTGCACTTTCAGCTACTAGAGCATAACTAATAATTTGTCCGCTGGAGAAAAAACCAAGCAAGAAAAATGAAATTTCCATCACCAAGGTCGAAGGTTCAGAGACGTATAAAATAAACACCACCAAAAACATTGAGAGCGCTGTACACAAAATCATTGGAAACCGTCTTAAAGCTAATCTATCTGACCACGCACCAATAAGCGGTCCACCAACAATTGTCCCTAAAAATAACATCCCATTGACTGTAGATGCATCACCACTTAGGAAGTGATGAAACTCCATTAAATAGCTTCGCCCAATGAACGCCCCCAATAAGGCAATCGGTAAATTCATTAGACTCGTGTACATTCCAGCAAGAATATTTTGTAAATTTCCATACGCATATTTTAAAGATACATAAAAAGGTAAAACCGACTGCGTATAATCACAGTCCTGATAACCTTCTGGCTTTTCTTTGACAATTAAGATGATCCAAACCAATAAGAAAACACCAAAAGCTGCATTAATGAGTAATGCCATACGCCAATGAAAAGTGCTCACAAGCATTAGCATTGGTCGCTGCGATATAACACCACCAAGCATAGCAATCGTTACTAGCCACCCTGTTACCAAAGCCATTCTTTCTGAAGGAAACCATCTTGAAGCTAAACGAATACAACTTAAAAAACAAAATGCACTACCGATACCAGTAATAAAGCGACAAATCAACGCAAGATAAAAATGACCTGATAAAGCGAAAACAAACGTGCCAAAAATACATAAGAGCATTGCCACAACAATGACTCTTTTGACAGGGTATCTGTCCAAGATCAAACTTGCTGGGAAAAGAAAAATAACATTTGATAAATAATAAATACTCGACAACCATCCCGCTTGAATCATTGTCAACTGAAAGCTTTTCATCACCTCATCATTAATCGATGAGAACATATTTCCTTGAATAAATTCATAGAAGAAAAATAATGCAGATGAGGCGCATACTAACCATGCATACCACGATGATTGACTTGTTTTTGTGTTAGACATTAGTTAGCTTCTACAGAGAGTGATGCCCTACTAGATGAATCCTCTACTTCATCTTGAGGCTTTAGAGGATCATAAGTGAAATACATGGCAATAAGTGCAATCAATGCTGTAACTGGAAATAACAGCATTGCAAACTGGTAATCACTCACAGAATACCATCGCTGTCCATGCATCACAGTTCCAACCCAATGCCAATCAAGCAACTTACCAAAAATGACTTGTGTGACAGCAGCACCTGCCATGATCAAACAAGATGCAATTGCTGTCGCCGAGCCTGTAGTTTCAGGTGGATTGCTTTCAGCAACCATTGGGTATGCAATCACCTGCGTTGAAGACACCAAACCAATTAGAAAAAATAATAACAATAAAAGTGCATATGGCAGATGAGATGTGATCGGTAAAAACAGTGTTAACAAAACAGTCAACAATCCCCCTATCAACATTGGCTTTCGTCGTTCTCCCATCTTATCCGAAATAAACCCAACTAAAGGCGAGCCAATAATGCTACCAATAAAAATCATTGTGACAACTTGAGTTGCGGCAATCTCATTTAGAGCATGAACTTTTTGTAGATAAGGCATTCCCCACAGCGCGCACAAAACCATGATAGGCAAATTGAGTAAAGACGTATAAACACCCGCTAGATAGTTTTGCCGATTAGCCATCGCTAAACAAAGCTCTTCTCTAAGCGATAAGTGACGAATAGTCGCTGAAAGCCTCCGCGGAGCATCTTCCACAAAAAGATAAATCAGCCATAGAATAATTGTCCCAAGTAACGCATCAGCCATCAAAGCCTGACGCCAACCTAGTGCCTGACTAAGCCCTGCTAAAGGTGCTTGAGCAGCAACTCCTCCTAAAAAAGCCATGGTGATGACTACACCTATCATCATCCCTTGCTTACGATGAGGAAACCATCGTGACACCAACATCACACACGCTAAAAAGCAAAAAGCATTACCGATACCGGTTAAGAAATGAAAAAAGGCAGCCATCCAAAAGTGATAGGATAAAGCAAACCCAACTGTGCCAAAAATACATAGCCAAAGAGCTGCTATCACCGTGCGCTTAACTGAAAACCTATCGAGTAAAAGGCCAGCCGGAATCAAAAACAATAAGTCAGCCCATAGATAACTACTTGATAAAAGGCCCAAAGAAGTCGCATTAACTGAAAATGCTTCCCGCAGCTCGTGATTAATGGCATCGAACATGTGCATCTGAATAAATTCATAAAAAAAGAATAACGCCGCAGTAACGCAAACCAAATAAGCCTTAAAACCACCCAAATCTGGCCCGCTATCTTCTACATTTATGACTTCATCACCCACAAATAATTCCAGTCAAACGATTTAAGAGCGCACATTATATCAAAAAAAAACTTTTTAGGGGGTAAAATGTGTATATTTTTATCACAATCTCAGCAAAAAACGCTAAAGCTCAAAAGGTAAATCCATAGACTCATTAATGACCTCATGCTTATCGAGGTCTATGCCATCATGAAATGGTTTTTTTTCTTTAAAATGCTTACGACAAGTGGACACATACACATCATTTCCACCAATTAAGACCTGATCACCTTCACTTTCTACATGCCCCTGCTGATTTAAGCGAACATTCATGGTGGCCTTACGCCCACAGTGACATACTGTTTTGATTTCAATCAAATTATCAGCTAGAGCCAATAAATAATGACTACCCTCAAATAGCTCACCGCGAAAATCAGTACGCAAGCCATAAGCTAACACGGGAATATTGAGTTGATCACAAATATCTGTCAGCTGCCCGACTTGTTCACGCGACAAAAACTGTGCTTCATCAATCAGAATACATGATATTGCGTGCTTTAAGTCTTCTTGTCTCTGCTTAACATGTAGCAATAAGTTATCATCACTGGTAAAAGTAATCGCTCTCCCCTCTAGGCCAATACGTGAACAAATCGTACCTACTTTATAGCGATCATCAATCTCGGGGCTAAATAAAATCGTTTGCATACCACGCTCATGATAATTGTGGCTTGCTTGAAGAAGCATTGTGCTTTTGCCAGCATTCATTGCTGCATAATAGAAATATAATTGTGCCATGAACTTACATCCTTGAAAGTGGTCGGAACGGCAGGATTTGAACCTGCGACCCCTAGCGCCCCATGCTAGTGCGCTACCAAGCTGCGCCACGCCCCGAGAGGTTGAGATTATACCCAATGGCAATCAAAATACCAGCGTATCCCCTCTGTTCTTTCATAATGCATGTTTTCAAGCGTTAATCACAATGTCAAGAAAATGTAAATATTTTAGCCAAAAAATTAAGAAACCTCAGCAAAGTGCTATTATTGTCGATAATCATCATTTAACATAAGTTGTATTTTATATAAATTAAGCATTCACTATCCAAAAACAATTGCTTAATTCAATTTTAGTAGACTACATCGAATGGGTGAACCTATGGCCAGTGGAGCAAACAGTTACTTTGAGCAACTTCTCAATAAAGAGTATATAAAACCTTATAAAGCGTTAGGTAAAGCTAAACCTACTCCGATTCTTGAGTCATACACACCGGCAAGCGCAAAGCCTGCAAAAAAAGATGAAAAGCCTCCAAAAACGCCGTTAGAAGCGACAGCCTTTGTTGATGCGCTAAACGAGCGTATAAATAGGGCTGTCGATGAAGATAATAGTACATATAAAGAGTACACAGCAGAGTTAGATAAAGAGTGGAACCGCACACTAGACTCAGTATCATCTGGTTACGATGGGGCTTCTAAAGCTGTCAATAATTACGCTGTACTCAATTATAAAGCGATGGCCGATGTCGCTGAGGGTCATTATCAGGCGCGTACAAAAGCAATAACAACATACTTTGAAGCGCTTAAAGCAGATCCTGGAGCAGATAAAAACAGGGGGGCTATTGAAAGTCTAATTGATGCAGGGATTATCAAATCTATGCCACTCCATCCTGGAGAGCCACCAGAAGTAGTTACTGAGCCTAATCCGCCAGCTGAAGACCTCGATGCGGAAGCTACTAAAGCCCATAAGACTGCGGCCGAAAAATATGAAGCGTATAAGAAAGAAAAAACCAAATACGATACCGATAAAGCCAAGTATGACGAATGGATTAAACATGTAGGCACTGCGCTTGCCCCCCTAGAAAAAGAAGCGTTAGAGCAAGCTAAAACGCAAAGAGATAATGACATTGCCGCGGTTAAAAAACGCGCTAGCAACTTATCTGCTGACTTTCAAAGAAACTATACCAAAACGTTTACAGCAAGCTACTATCTAGGCTTCCAGTTTAAGAAACGCATAAAAGCTGGACGAGATCAATACGATCGAGAGATAGCTTCATCTAATGCAAACGGCACAACTATCGCAACTAAAGGCGAGTACGATAAAGAGGCGCGCGACAACCTAAAGCTTTTACTTAAGACTATTGAAGCAAATGATGGTTATTTGAGACTTCCTAAAGCTGGTGGGTATTTAAATAGGACGCTTGGCTTCACGGATAAACTTAAATTCACCTTCAATGAGCAAGGAGAAGTTACTGGCATTTCTACAGGTAAATTAACCACCGAAAATGCGCAGTATAAAATATGGCATCAATGTCGATCATTACGTATGCTAGGCTATTCTAGCGCAAACTTCACCGCTAAAGGAAAGCATGTAGAGCGCACCATACTCATTCAGCAACAACAAGCGGCTGAAGCAGGTCTAACAAAATGCACCTTTAAATGCATCAGAGTCGTAGGTGGTAAAGAGGTTACAGTAACTTATGCTAATCCAGAAGACTTTACGCCTGAGGAGTTTAAAAAAGCTGAGTATCAAGATATTACTAAGCTCAACGATTATCAAGCATTTAAGCCAAACGTTGAAAAACCACTGATTGAAACAACTGATACTTCAGCCATTGACAATGCAACGCCTGATACCGAACTTGGAGATGCTAATACTCCAAATACTAAATTTCAGAAGATGAAAGAAGAACTGCGTAATAAAAGAGAAGAGCCTGGTGAGCAGCCAGGGCCTGTGCCAACTAATCCTTCTAGCGCCTAAAGCTAATGATCACTCTATGGATAGATGGCGACGCCTGCCCTAAAGCAGTTAAAGAGATCCTCTTTAGGGCAGCAATCCGCACCAAAACTAATTGTATCTTGGTTGCCAATCACTTTATTCCTCTTCCAAAATCACCGTTTATTCAGCTTAAACAGGTTGATAAAGGTTTTGATAAAGCCGATGATTTAATCGCTAATCATGTGAACAAACGAGATATTGTTATCACTTCTGACTTGCCCTTAGCTGACACTTGCTTAAGCAAAAATGCCTTTGTCATAAGCCCACGTGGAGAGCAATACAGGCGAGATACCATGAAACAAAAACTTGCTATGAGAGACTTTAATGAGGTGATGCGTGGTAGCGGTATTCATAGCAAAGGGCCGAGTGCTCTCTCTGCTAAAGACATCAATCAATTTGCCAACCAACTAGATAGACTCCTAAGTATGAATCGGCCCAAACGTTAATCCATTCGATTGGTCTCTGGGATCAACCTTTCATAATCTGAGTGAGTCAAACAAACACTAATGATGGTATCACCACTCTCCTCTATGTGCTCATCAGTAACCACCCCTAGCTCATAGAGTCTTGCTCTCAATTTACCATCTGAAGTGTTAATCAAAACCTTAAACGTTTTGAGCGCGCCAAATACTTGCTCACTGATTGCTTGAATGAGTAATGTAACGCCATTGCCACTAGCAGCTGATAACCACACCTTGTGCTTGCCCTCTATCTCCTCCCGGCAAGGCGCCATATTTTCTAATCGATCTATTTTATTATACACCGTTATCATCGGTACATCTTTAGCGCCAATATCAGCAATGACCTGACAAACAACATCTTTTTGCACTCGAAAATGCGGCGATGAAATATCAACGACATGAATGAGTAAATCAGCATTTTTTGTCTCTTCAAGCGTTGCTTTAAATGCCTCAATCAACTCATGAGGAAGGTGTCGAATGAAGCCCACTGTATCTGCAAGGATCATTTCTTTACCACTGGCAAGCGCTACTTTACGCATCAGTGGGTCGAGTGTTGCAAAAAGCTTATCTTCAGCAAGTGTTTGATTACCTGCAAGCGCATTAAATAGTGTTGACTTTCCTGCGTTTGTATAACCCACCAAAGAAACCACTGGGTGACCCGACTTTTTACGTGCGCGACGATTTTCCGCACGCTGCTTTTGAACTTTCTTTAAACGCTCTTGAATAGTCGAAATACGCACACGCAGCAATCGCCTATCGGTTTCAAGCTGAGTTTCTCCAGGGCCTCGTAATCCTATCCCTCCTTTTTGACGCTCTAAGTGTGTCCAGCCTCTCACCAATCGTGTTTGTAAATGTTGTAACTGGGCAAGTTCCACCTGCAACTTACCTTCAAAAGTCCTTGCGCGCTGTGCAAAGATATCAAGAATTAAACCTGAACGTGATAGTACTCGACAGCACACAAGCTTTTCTAAATTTCGCTCTTGCGAGGGACTTAAGTCAACATTAACAATCACTACATCCGCTTGATATAACTCCACCGACTCTTTGATTTCAATCGCCTTGCCACTACCTAAATAATACTTGGCAACTGGTCGCTGCTGTGCGCTTGTAACGGTGGTTACAATATCCGCGCCACTTGAGGCAACCAGTTCGTGAAACTCTTCTAACAAGTCAGTTTCTTCAACTAAAGTAACGTAAACGATGATGGCCTTATCGCCGCCTTGATGACGCTCAAACAAAAAAAATGCTCCTGTATTCACATATCAGCGCGAATTGGAGCATAAAAGTCACCTAGGTGCAAACATGCATTTCAAGATGGATTAAGCATTACATCACTGGTGCAGGCACTACAGTTGATATGGCATGTTTGAACACCACCTGAGTAACGCCATTGGTTAACATCACAACCTGGTCGTCAAATGCCTCTATTACCCCATGTAGTTTGATACCATTAACGAGATAAATAGATACATTCTTTTTTTCTTTCTGCAATTGACTCAAAAAGTCGGCTTGCAAGTTTTTAGGATCTGCCACAATCCCTCTCCTTAAAGATCTTTGTCCTTTTGTTATTATCTACATCTAATAGTAGACAAAAAAGACAGCTTTTCAACCATGGAGGGTATATTTACACCTTTGTGCCTGCTTTGCGCTCATATCTAGATGAGTTTTAAGTACTTTTTAATCTAGCTTTGGCATCAAACCAAACCAACAGTGAAACGATTTTGCTCCTTGATGTAAAAGCATATCGAGGCCATCCTTAACTTTGATAGCACCATTTGCATGTGCATAAGTCATAAAGCTTGTCGGCTTATTCGCATAAGCCAAATCCACACACACACTCTTATCAAAGATCCCCTTTATAGATGGTAGATGATGAATAATATGAGGCCCCGCTGCATTGATGATGATATCAAAGCCACCTTTGAGTAATTCATAAGCACTGATCTCTAATTGTGGATATTGTTTCTGCCAAAAGTCAGCATTGCTTCGTGTGCGATTAGCAATAACCACATGATTTGGCTTGCTCTCGAAGAGTTTGGGTAAAACTGCGCCCACAACATCTCCTGCTCCTAAAATCAAAACACGTTTTTTTGTGATATCAACATAGCGCGCTACTGATTTTTGAAAACCATAGCCATCGGTACTATCGGCAATTAACTGATTATTTGCCATGAACAATGTATTGGCGCAAAGTGAACACTTTGTCTCTGCAGTCTGCTCATCACTGAGTAAAAAAGCTTGCCGTTTAAAAGGAGAGGTAATATTTAATCCTTTACCATTTGATTTAAAAAAATCAAAAACGATTGAATCAAAATTATCATCACTTGCAAGTATTCTTTCATAAACAATCTTTAAATTAAATTGCCTGGCAAATTTCTGGTGAATGTAGGGAGATAGGCTGTGGGCAATTGGGTTACCAATCACCCCTAGACGATAAGTTGTCATCAGACTAATACACTGGGTTTAAATTCAGCAACTAAATGAGTCAGTAGTTTTATTGCATTTTTATAATCACTGGTATCAAAAATACCCGCTTGTTGATGTGCGTAACGGATAGGTATTGTGATATTAATGACAACACTTCCCTTTCCACTTTCTTGTATCGAGGCGCCATCTTCCCCATAGCCGTCTTCAAGCTCAATTTGTAAAGGAATATGATGTGTGTGAGCAATTTTTTGTACCCACCGCAACAATGGTTGATTAGGGATCATTGAATGATCGTAGGCAAATACTGTTGGTCCTTTTCCTAAATAAATCGGATTACTTTTTTGACCTATCCTTAAAGGAAAATCACTAGCAATACCTACCTCAATATTAAAAGTAACATCAGGTTTAATACTTGGATATAACACTTTCGCTCCGCGAAGTCCTACTTCTTCCTGTACTGTTGCTGCATAGTACACCGTATTTTTAGGCTTATTTTGTGCTTTCATCACATCAGTTAATAAAGCTAGCCCCAACCTATCATCCAAGGCTTTAGCTAAAATTCTATTTTGAGATAATATCTGAAAACGACTATCAAATGAGACTCCTTGGCCTGGTGCAACATGAAAATGCTCTAAAGCATCCTTTTTATTTTTTGCCCCAATATCAATAAAAATATTAGATGCATTGATAGAAGGTATAAGTGCGCGTTTATCCCTTGGAACTGAATGGGGACTATCGATACCACTATAGCCTATAACTTTTCCTTTTGGTGTTAAAATCATAAAGCGCTGCGCCGGCAAAATATTATCGACAAAGCCACCTAGCTTTTGAACATAGATGAGTCCATTATCATCGATACGACTGACCATAAAACCAACTTCATCCATATGTGCAAGCAATAAAACGCGTGTTTTATTTTGTCCGTTTTGATGACCTATCACATTCCCCATGCTATCAGTAGATAGCTTGCTTAAATTCGGCTGCCAAGCTTTTTTAATGATACTTCTAACAGAGTCTTCAAATCCTGAAGGCCCATGCGCATTGGTTAATTGTTTTAGCAGAGTCCACTCTGAAGCAAAACAAGTACATGGTATAAGAAGTAACAGCAAGAGTTTTTTCATCGATAATTCGCCTAATCTTTGCTTTTATATTCAAAAATTGGCTCATTATACCTCTACCTTTTCGTAATGCACGCTTTTGATCTTTGCCTATTACGAACGAATAACTCTCTGGATTTAAAAAAAATATCAAAGCCTAAAACAAGTATTGAAAGCACAGGTTTAGTTCGTTCTGCAGCCGGATTAATGACTCATGTCTTTGGTGAAATTTGACCAATATGTTTTTTTATGGCACGGTGCGTTATTCTGAGATATTAGGACAACAACTGTTATGGCAATATTAGAAATAAAAAAGCAAGGCTCAGCTATATCAAAAATTGATCTGAATTATCAAGGGAGGCAAATTGCCCTTCATGTTGCCCCCTCTTTGAGCTCGACTGAGCGTAGTAAGCTTGAGTCAGAGCTCAAAGAGCAAGCCCAACTAGATACCACCTCTCCGGAACTGTTTGTTATATGCAAGCCTGGAAAAATGCTAGCCGTCACACGTTACTTATTGAGTCACTGCTTAATTTCTAGGGAAGATAAAGAGTTTCTTGATGGTGTTATTCATCAAAAGGTATTACTCGAATACATTTGTACCAAGGCTAGAAAAAAGGATATTGTGGTTTCAGACACGAGCGCTCTCCAGAAAAAAAACATTAACAAATTCCACAGCAAGCTGATGAAAGAGTATCTGCTTACACGCTTAAAAAAGCTCTATTTAGACTGGGAGGCACAATCACAACGATCCCTTACTACGCGAACACTTTTTCAGCTAGGGTGGATTCGAAATTCGCTATTAGAGCTCTTTAAAAGTTGGGTTGAGCGGCTAACTTCATTGGATATAGAGTTTACATTGGAGGTAGTGCATGACGTTTTGATTGCTAGCCACGAGCTCTTTGGTAGCTCATCTAGGTGTAAACAATATTTTAAAAAAATCGAGAGTGAGCTCTCTGATGCCGAATTATATGAGGAGCTGGAAATACAATTAACCCAGAGCCAGCAACCAGGACTGCCTCATTAAAAATTAGCTATCAACACTGTATCAAGGAAGGCATTATCCCATCCTGCTAGTTTTCTCATGCGTTTTAATTTTATTCTAGGTTGAGTTTCTTTCACGATTTTCAGTAAATTAAGCGCTGTTTTCTTAATAGTTGCGATATTTCTCTCAGTTTAAGTTATGGCGAAAAATTTTTATAGCAACTCGGAGAAAATATCAAAGCCTAAAACATATATTTTCAAGCAGATTGGGTATAACCTAGTGTGCTTGCTCCCAGGTATCTCCGTGCCCCCAGTCAACAATTAAAGGAACCTCTAAAGCAACACACTCTTCCATTAGTGATTTAATTTTTGTTACGCCTTCATTAAGAAAATCTTCTTTAATCTCAAAAACCAACTCATCATGTACTTGCATGATCATATGCACTGGCACTTTTTCCTGACAAATCCAGCCATTCACCGCAATCATGGCTTTCTTAATTATGTCCGCAGCCGTACCCTGCATTGGTGCGTTAATGGCGACACGCTCACTTTGTGCCACAAGCCCCTTATTACTCGCTTTAATATCTGGAAGGTATAATCGTCTACCAAAAAGTGTTTCAACAAAGCCTTTATCATGAGCCTCTTGACGCTTACGCTCCATATATTCTTTGACTAAAGGATAGCGTTCAAAATAGCAGTCAATATAGGTTTGTGCATCACCTCGTGACACACCCAGCTGCTTGGCTAAACCAAACGCGCTCATGCCATAAATTAATCCGAAATTCACTGCCTTAGAGCGACGTCTTTCTTCATCGGTCACTTTATCAATAGGTGTTGCAAAAACTTCACTTGCTGTTGCTCGGTGAATATCTAGCCCATGAGCAAAGGCATCTACTAACCCCTTATCTCCTGATAAATGCGCCATAATTCGCAACTCAATTTGAGAATAATCAAACGCTGCAATTTTATAACCTTTAGGTGCAATAAACGCGTGGCGGATTGCTCTACCCTCTTTGGTACGAACAGGAATATTTTGTAAATTTGGCTCACTTGACGAAAGTCTACCTGTCGATGTGATGGCTTGATTATAAGACGTATGAACCCGGCCTGTTTTTGGATGAATTCTTTTAGGTAATGCGTCAATATAAGTTGAAATAAGTTTACTTAGACTTCTAAACGTTAAAATGAGACTTGGTAATTCAAACTCATAAGCCAGCTCTTGCAACACTGGCTCAGCAGTCGATGGTTGCCCTTTAGGCGTTTTTTTAATGACTGGCAATTCAAATTTATCGAAAAGGATCGTCTTTAATTGCTTGGGTGAATTAAGATTAAATGATTCACCAGCAATTTCATGAGCTTTTTGCTCAATTTCCTTAACTGTTTTTTTTAAAGTTTGTCCCTGACGCTCTAGTTCATCTTTATCAATGAGTACACCACGATACTCCATTTGCGCCAATATAGATACCAAAGGCATTTCAATCTCAGAAAAAACACTTCTAAATCCTTTAATTGCTTTGACTCGTGGATATAAGTAAGCATGCAACGCTAAAGTGATATCAGCATCTTCAGCTGCATACTCGGTCGCCTTATCAACACTAACCTCACTAAAGGATATTTGTTTTGCTCCTTTGCCACAAACATCTTCGTATTTAATCGTATCTAATTGTAAAAACCGTTTAGCCATACTATCCATATCATGACGACCGCCACTATTAAATACGTAAGACTCTAACATCGTATCGAAATAAGGAGGCGCAATATCTACACCATAATGGCGCAACACATTCATGTCATACTTTAAATTTTGCGCAATTTTTTTAATATTATCTGCGATAAAGAGTGGTTTTAACGCCGTAAGCGTCGTATCTATGTCTAGTTCACTCACATGCTCTGTATGCATTAATGGTACGTAGTAAGCTATGTTTTTTTCAACACTTAACGAAATACCCACAAGCTCAGCACTCATGACATCAAGAGATGTTGTCTCCGTATCAAAAACAAAAGTTTTCTTCTGTTGAATTTGAGCAATGACTTTTTTTAATTCATCTAAGGTATCGATTGTTTTATATTCCTTTTTTGGAATATCAACTGTATCTACTTCAGTTTGTTTTAGTGCACGTAACCAAGAATTAAATTCAAAGTCAGTATAAAGCTTTATCAATTGTTCAGTATTCTCTTGTGTTTTTTTCAATTGATGCCAATCAATAGCTAATTCTAAATCACTTTTGATGGTTACAAGCTTTTTACCCAGAGGTAAAAAAGCTAAGCTATTTCTTAGGTTTTCGCCAACTTTACCACCGATATCATCAGCATGTTGCATCACATTATCGAGTGTCTCATATTGGTCTAGCCATTTAATAGCTGTTTTTGGTCCTACTTTATCCACACCTGGAACGTTGTCTGCCTTATCACCAATAAGCGCTAAGTAATCGATAATACGCTCAGGTTTGACGCCAAACTTTTTAATAACACCGTCCACATCTAACAAGGTATCAGTCATTGTATTTATTAAACTCACATGAGTATTCACAAGCTGCGCCATATCTTTGTCGCCTGTAGATATAATGGTATGTAGAGATTCATCACTAGCACGACGGGCTAATGTGCCAATTACATCATCAGCTTCAACACCTTCTATCATAACAATTGGAAAGCCCAAAGCATCTAAAATTGCTACCAACGGTTCAAACTGTGCAGACAACTCTTTTGGCATCGGCGGTCGGTTGGCTTTGTACTCTGGATACCACTCATCTCTAAAAGTTTTACCTTTTGCGTCAAAGACAATCGCAATATGTTCCGGTTGATAATCTTTCATCAAACGTTTAATCATATTCACTACCCCATACACCGCACCTAGTGGTTGTCCTTTTGAGTTTTCTAGTGGAGGTAGGGCATGATAAGCACGAAAAAAATAAGACGAGGCATCAACGAGTACTAAAGCAGGGTTTGTCATGGTAGTCCGCAATTTTTTTGCCCTCTATTATACGCATATCACTTTAATCGTCACTATCTCATACTGATATACACAGTCCACTTGAAAATTTTGACTCTTAGGATATAGTCAAATCACGTTGAAATAAGGAGAGAGGCTAATGTCTGGAAAACAATTCGGTGGCGATTCAAATTTTATGCTTCAAAGAAAACTCAATACCAAGCCATATCAAAATAAAGTAACCAATAATCATAAGTTTTTTCATAAAAATACTCGCCCTAGAAAGGCAGAACTGTCTCACGACTTAAATCTTAACTTAAAAATAAACGTATATGTTTTACTATTAAAATTAGCACTAAAAATACTTCCATTAACAAGTAGTTCTGTTTCTAGCGAATTGGCTCCTGATTCATTGACTACCTCTAATAGTGATTTATTTTCCAGCCACAATACGACTTTATATAAGTGATTTAACTTTAAAATTAGACAAACAATCTACAAGGATGACTCAATGAAATTCAATAATATTTTAGAAGCTATTGGCCACACACCTTCTGTAAAACTAAACAAAATTGTAAGTCACCTTGAGGCTGATGTTTACGTGAAATGTGAGTTTATGAATCCCGGTGGCTCAGTTAAAGATAGAATTGGTTATCATATGGTGCTCAATGCTCAAAAAGATGGTCATATCAAACCTGGAGACACACTCATTGAACCCACAAGTGGTAATGCCGGTATCGGGATTGCCTTAGCCGCTGCTGTACTTGGTTATAAAATGATAATCACCATGCCTCTAAAAATGAGTCATGAAAAACAGGTTGTGCTTGAAGCTTTGGGCGCAAAAATTTATCGCACACCTACTGAAGCTGCCTGGGATGCACCAGATAGTCATATTTCTCTAGCAAATCAATTAAATAAGGAAATCCCCAATTCTTATATTCTTAATCAATATAAAAACTCGTGGAATCCAGGCGCACACTATCACTACACTGCTGAAGAAATTATTTCTGATTTTGGTGATAATCTCGATATGGTGGTTGCAGGTGTTGGTACCGGTGGAACCATCACGGGTCTTGCCAAACGCTTAAAGGAGCACAATGCTCATATACAAGTTGTTGGCGTTGATCCCATTGGCTCTATTTTAGGCGGAGGTGACGAGGTAAAACCCTATCTAGTCGAAGGCATTGGTTATGATTTTTTCCCTGATGTCTTAGATAATAAACTGGTCGATCAATATATTAAAATTAATGATGAGAACTCTTTCGATGTAGCAAGACAACTCATTCGTGAAGAAGGATTACTGGTTGGCGGCTCTTCTGGAAGTGCCGTTTGGGCAGCACTAAAAGCATGTCAGTCACTCAAAAAAGGACAAACCTGCTTAGTTATATTACCCGACTCAATCCGTAATTATTTATCCAAGTTTCCTGATGACCGCTGGATGTCTCAGCATCATTTCGCTACGCATACAAATTAGAAACATGGTAAAACATTTTTTCTTAAAAAGATTGAAAAGAAGTATTTATGCATTGCAACAAAAACTTCACTATTTTCGTTTTAAAAAAAAATATCAGCTAAGCGAGCAAGAAAAAAAATTCGATTGCATTTTTAGCGATAACCAAGCCTATGTGCTCTCTAAAAAGGAAAGAGCACATAACCCTGATTTTTCTCTAACCTATGGTGAAGTGGCGTTTTTACCATTTTGTGCGCTACTCCATAATATCTCTGCAAATTGCCAAGATATCTTTTACGACTTAGGCTCAGGTGCTGGAAAAGCTTGTATCATTGCTTTGCAAGTATTTAATGTATCTGAAAGTCATGGCATTGAGTGCCTTACATCCCTGGTAGGTGAAGCGAATCGACTCAGAGCAAAGCTTCCCCCGCATTTAAAGCAACGTTATCTTATTGAAGAGGGTGACTTTATAACCAAGCGTATTGAGAGGGCGAGTATTATTTTCATCAATGCCACGGGTTTCTTTAATGATAAATGGCAGGATATTGTCCAATTCCTTATCAAAAATACAAAACAGAATGCGAGATTAATTATTGCATCAAAAAGACTCCCTTTGGATAATTTTTCACTGATAAAAACAACACGTTGTCATATGCAGTTTGGAGAGGTTACCGTTAATATTTACCAAAAGAACTAAAAAAAAATCAAGCACAGTGAGCACTTTAATATTAGCTTACAGCGCTTCAAAATCATCTGCAATGCGAACAATATATTATCAAATAAGTTAAAAAATAGAATAAAAATCAATTGGATAGTGACTAAGTAAAAACTTTTACACTTAAAATTCACAAAAAATTTTTTTTAAGTATATACTCAATAAGAAATTGCTTTAAAAACCATTGGTTAGAACATAGATCTTGCTAATGTTTAAAGAAAAAGGGTAGGCACATGATCAAATCCGAACTAATTGCAAAACTTGCTGAAAAATTACGAGACATTCCGGAAAAAGATATCGCTAATAGTGTTAATTTAATCATCGACTCAATGAGTCACTCTTTAAGCCGTGGTGAACGCATTGAAATTCGTGGATTTGGAAGCTTTAGCCTTCACTACCGCCCCCCTAGAAACGCTCACAACCCAAAAACCGGTGAAAAAGTGGTCACAAAAGCAAAATATAGTCCTCACTTCAAGCCCGGAAAAGAACTTAGAGAGCGAGTCAACGCTTCGAAAAATTTTGTACCCATCCACCATGAGGATATAGATAAAGATAGCGATATCGAATAATCTTCTCTACAAACTCGCAATATACCCCTCTCCTTTAAAACGACTAAAAGATGACAGGTTAAAAAGCCTGTCATCTTTTTACTGCACCCTACAAACGTTAGGTCTCAGGTAAAGTGACGCCTGTCTGTCCTTGATATTTACCACCCCTATCACGATAAGAAACCTCACACTCAGATTCTGAACCAAGAAATATCATCTGCGCGACACCTTCATTGGCATAAATTTTTGCAGGTAGCGGTGTGGTATTAGAAAACTCTAAAGTTACATGCCCCTCCCACTCAGGCTCTAAAGGAGTGACATTGACAATAATACCACAACGAGCATAAGTCGATTTACCCAAGCAAATAGTCAAAACATCTCTAGGAATACGGAAATATTCAACTGTTCTTGCTAAAGCAAATGAGTTAGGCGGAATGATACAAACGTCAGATTCAACATTGACAAAACTTTCTTCATCAAAGTTTTTAGGATCAACAACTGCGGAATTAATATTTGTAAAAATTTTAAACTCTTGTGCACAACGCACATCGTATCCATAACTAGAATTCCCAAACGATACGACTTTTTGACCATGGACTGCGCGTACTTGTTTTGGTTCAAAAGGCTCTATCATCCCTTCTTGCTCAGCCATACGTTGAATCCAACTATCGGGTTTCACAGACATAACTTGCATCTCCTCTGTGCATTATTCTTATTAAACACTTTTTAGCTTAAGATATTGCAATGCGGCCAAAAAGTTTTGAGTAATCTTTCTTTTGTTTCGATAATCTTGCTGCTATTTTTGCACCAATCAATTCGTACATCTTGCCAATTTTATTCTCTTTGTTAAACAGCTCAAATATCTTCCCACAATCCGCGAGTAATCGCAGCTCTTTAGACAAAGGCACTGAGCCTAAAACGTCTAATTTATAGGAAGCACTTAATTTTTCTCCCCCACTTGCTCCAAATATGTCGCTTTCTTCTCCACAGTGAGGACAAACAAATGCCGACATATTTTCTATTAGCCCTAAAACTGGGATTTCTGTTTTTTCAAACATGCGATACGCTTTTTTAGCATCAATCAATGCAACATCTTGTGGTGTCGTACAAATAACTGTCCCTGAGACTGGAAGTTTCTGGACTAGAGTTAACGCAATATCACCCGTTCCTGGCGGCATATCTATCAATAAATAATCTAATGCTTCCCATGCTGTATGGTTAAATAGCTGTGATAACGCTCGACTAACCATCGGACCACGCCAAATCGTCGGAGCATCTTGCTCCTCCAATAAGAAGCCGATTGAAATTGCCTGTATGTCATCTTTAATCAACGGTGGAATAAGAGTCTCATCATCATTTTTTTCTGGCTGCTTATCTGAAAGTCCAAGCATCAATGGTACGCTAGGACCATATATATCCGCATCAAGAATACCAACTTTTGCCCCAAGCTTTTTAAGCGCATAAGCTAAATTAACTGTTGTCGTTGATTTGCCTACACCACCCTTTCCAGAAGCAACCGCAATAACATTCTTTATCTTTGGGTGCGGCTTTAATGGTGGCTTTACATTAAAAGAGGGAATATTCTGCTCAAAATCCCAACCTTCTAGGCCTAACTGCTCTTTCATCTCAGGCCACAAAGAAAGATATGCAAAACTTGCCGTAAATAACTGTTGACGTTTATCCATTAAAAAGCTTGGGATTACTCCTAACTTATCACTGAGATATTGTTCAACTTGTTTTTGTGTACTTAGCATAGTGGTATTGATAACAAGGCCTATTGAAGATAGTCCATAATAACGCAAATGACGTATAAATTGTAGGCAGATACTCAGGGCAACCGCATCTAAATTGCCCTGGACAGATACTACTGAGCAGTTAGCTTTGCTCAAAGTCGTGCGCCATGAAAGGACTCAAATATAAATAAACACCATATACGATATGTGAGCAATTATTAACAAAAGAAAAAACAGCGTATAGCCATAGACTCTGCGCAACGACTGACGATAGAGTACCGACTCACCCGGCTCTTTAGGGTTATAATAGACCTTTACCGACTCATGTGACTCAAAGCTTCGTAGTAAACGATAATAAAACAGGCGAACTTTTTTTGAAAACACAGGGGAGCTATCATACGGGCTATGAATGACATCAGAACTATAGACTTGATCGGAAACTAAGTACTCATAGCGAACATTAAGTTTTAACTGATGTCCATCTTCAATTAACTGGCAATAACTTAGCTCACCTAATGTGTTTGTCCAGTTATCTATGGCTTTTAGTTTTCTAATATCATTAAGTAAGCGAGCAAAAAACAAGCCTGCCAGAATGAGTAAAAGCCAGTAAAAAATAAGCTCATACATAAGTGGTTTTAAAATATGCGCTATGCGAATCAACTCCGTTAGGAAATAATTTCTTAGCTTCCTCTTCTGATACAGAAGGCAGTAGAACACAAGCATCACCTTTTTCCCAGTTTGCAGGTGTTGCAATCGGTTTTTGTGCTGTGACCTGCAGCGCGTCAATCACCCTAATTAACTCATTAATGTTTCTGCCAACACAGACAGGATAAGTCAAACGAAGCATTAACATCTTACTAGGATTGATAATAAACGTATCTCTGAGTGTCATTGTATCAATGATATTTGGGTGCATCATATCGTATTGATTGATAATTTCTCGCCCCCTATCACTAACTAATGGAAAGTTAATAGTTACTTTTTCAGAAGCCTCAATATTATTCTTCCACTCTTGATTCTCTTCAGCACTATCAATACTAACTGAAACAATTTTCACATTTCGAGATTTGAAATCATCTTCTGCTTTTGCAAGCGCTGTCAATTCAGTTTGAGACACTGGCGTAAAGCTCTTAGGGTATGACACCAACACACCCCAGTTATTGCCTAGATACTCATGAAAACTTAATCGCCCAATGGTACTAGGTGCAACAAAGTCCGGAGCCACATCGCCTAGCTGAATACCCATCACCAAACTCCTTATGAAAAAAGGGATAATTTTGCCCAGGTTACCACAATAACTGCTTGTGTGAAAATCAAGGGCTAGCGCTCAAATCTAAACATTCAGAAATATAAACTTGCTTCGCTTCACTATCTGAAACTGATAGTTTGAAGTGTGTGAAGTGATGACTCATCGCATATTTTGAGGAGAACAACGTCGCCTTATACCGCTCACCTATTTGTAGCACTTTTTGAAGCACATCAGTCTCATTACCGTCTTTATATTGATTTATTAAGTCATACTGCATTTTGATTCTTCTTGGAATCGCATATAATCTACCATCGACCTTTATTTCCTGCTTGCCATGTAACCACTGCAAGCCTACATGATAGGTATTGCCCTTAGCCTGAAGTTCAATATGTGCTTTTAACTTCAACAAAAATGCTTTGATATGCATTCTATCTAGTTTTTGATAGGTCTGTAATAATGAATCTCTACTATCTTGGTTAGACGCACCATTTTCCAAACTCAGATGATAAAGTCTTCTGGCAAGAACCTTATGTTGATAAATCAATTTAAGACTAGCCTTAATCTGACCTGTAACAAACCTTTCGGTCTTAGTCATTAAAGCTTCTGAAAGGGTATTTACATTCTCTATCTCTGCATCTACTTGAAGTTCTATGTTCTTACGAGCCTCAACACATAAATAGCGCTCTGCCTTGACGCAAAAATCATCAGCTATCCCTTGTTGGAAAAATACAGCGTTGCCTCCATTAGATCGTACTTTTCTATCTAGATACGGTAGCATAAAATGCTCAGAGGAAGATTGGCCACTGATCCTAACGCCGTTTTGCAGCATATTAAGCTCATGATTTAGACAATAAAAATCACTATGATGTAGCTCTTGACCAAATAGCTCATTCATCAATTCAAGTATCTGATGAAGATAGCCAATATCCATTTCCCTTGCCCGCTGCTGTTTTAGCAAAGGGTAGTCTGCATCATTGATAAAAGTGCGAATAGATGCAACTTCAAAGTGAAAAAAATCACTAAAATGACTCAGTAACTGCTGATAAACTTTCTCTAATTGACGCTTCTCATCTGTGCTGAGCCTATTGTGCAACGTATTATAAAAATACAACCAGTATCGTGTTTTATTTTTAATACCTTCTATCGTTTCTGCTGAATTTTTTATTCTACCAGTGCATTCTCTTAATGTTCTTATTTTAGTTAAGTCACTCTTGATTCCTTTCACACCCTCTTGAAGTCTCTTCTTTAACAACCTAATAAGATTGCTGAATTCCAAATTATGTTTGTTTGCGCCACTAATGCTTGTTGCATAAGAATCAGGAGCAAGATCTGGTAATTCTGCAGCAAGACACTGGAAGAAATCAGAAGAATTAATATCATCAATATCTGAAAATAAAGATAGCGTTTCTACAAAGTCTGCTTGATCACTTAACTTATCAATATCAGTTTTGCTTGTAATTTCTTTACAAATGTTTTTACAAAGCTCAATGTTGCGCGCTAGACTTTTTATTTCTTCAGCTGTCAATGTCCGTGAAAAACGTATTTTTAATATACTCCATACACGAGCATATGCTTGTCTAAACGGCTTAAGAATATAGGCTTCAATTTCTTCTTTTTTTTCTGGCTTAGCTTTAGCATAAACATCTGTAGCTGCATTAAATAATTGTGTTTTAAAATGGTAATACTGGTCCTTTTTAGCTTTTTCCAATTGGCCTAGAGATATAATTTTATTATCAACCTGCTTAGCAGCTACCTCTTGTGCTAAAAGCTTATCTCCTGTGATAAACGCACCATAAAGAGACTCATAACAATATTGCATTAACACTTCTTTATAAAAAGTTGATAACGCCTGAAAACCACTTTGTGATTGAATATAGGGATAAACATTTCCATAAAAGAAGTCTTCGATGTCAGTACTAATACCTATTCCTTTAGGCATCAATGACTCTTCTAAACGTTTTTCAATAAAAGCAAAGCCAAAATCAATCCATAAAGGACACTCTCTAAAGCCAATATCCTTAGTAATCGTTTCATTAAAATTAATATCATTGGTTTCACCAACTAAAAATCGCCTTACTGATTCATAAGCACCAAACTTATCCATCATATACATTAGCTTTTGCTGTGCTGTTTCTCCTTCTTTAACCTTTATTGTTTCCCCTTGAATTGGGCGAACAAAGCGATAATGTAAAGTTAAATCTAACTCTTTAAATAGTTTTTCTTGTACTTCTTTGTCATTATCATAGGTAAAATTAAATTGTTGACAGCCATTAGCTTGTAGATATGACAGAAACTGCTTAAGTAATAGCATATTGCTGGCAAAATCTGACAAGCGAATAGCTATCGTCTCCGGTGGTTTCCGAGTAGAACGCACATGAATAGATTTAGAAGTGCTTCTATCAAGCGCATTAAATTGTGTATCGTACATTTCCTGAAAACGTTTCTCTGCTTTTAGTGAAAGCGCAGTTGACAACTTTTTGTTGTAATCTTTTCGAATACTTTTTTCATCAATACCATTGACTATATTGCACGGGACTACTGCCTCAATTTGACTCATACGAGCAATCGCGCAATCAAAAATAGTTTGAGTTAACTGTTTAAGTAATTCTTTCCCGCTAATCGACTCCCCTGCCCCTACTCGCATATGAAGATGTTTAAAGTGAGTATGAAAAGTTTCTAACGACTTAAAATTGTCTATACTCAATCCCTTTAACCACTGCTCTTGACATAGTTCTTCTTGATAAACTAAGTGACTAAGACGCGCTTTAACAACACTAAAATAAGAAAATAAATCATCAATCACTTGATCACGAGGCTTTAAACTTAAATATTTTTTAAGTAAGACGAGCTGTTGCTGCTGATTATTTAATTCTTCATACAAACGGCTCTTATTAGCGCTAGGGAGACATAAGAATCGCTTTATCAGAGCAATTGTTCTATCTAAACTCAATAGAAAATCGCAACTCACATTACCTGTATCAGCATCTACCGCCGGAATATTTCTTTCTAGTTGATTTGGTTGAGTAAAATGTTCAATTAGTCTCCTAGCTAGCTCAGAGATTTTATTTGGAATATCATGATTTAAAGCAGCCCTATCGGATGAAGATCCTTTTTTTGCTTTATCTAAACAAACTTCAAGGTAGTTTGGTAACGCATAAAGCCAAAGGCTATATGGCTTAGTTTGCGAAACAGCATCTCTATTATCAAATATGAATGAGTGTAATGCTGATATGTCCTTAAGAGGCACACCAGATTTTTCACATTCATAGTGTTGTGCCACAATAACAAAGAGGTTATCTAGCCTTTTCAAATCTTCACTAGGCTTCAAATGAAGTGACAAATGCGAAAGCATATAATACTCGAGCATACCGCGAGCAAGCGGTTTTACCTGACATGCTCTTTTAAATTCGTTGGAAACTTTATCAAGCTGCTGTAGCTTTAATGCTTGATAAAAATCAACCGCATCTCCGTTATCAAGATGATTTTTGATAAGCTCTAGCTGCCGAAGTGTCTCGTTAAGTGCTGGAAGATCTTCCTCTTCAACATATTTCTCTTTTGACTCTTTATTAAGCTCTATCTCATGTTCAATAATCCACTGGTATACTGCAAGAAGTGTATTTTCATCTTCCATATTTATTGAGCGTGTACTCTGAATGGCTTTTGGCTGATAGGGTAAAACATTTTCTGCAGCCAACTTTTTTAGATGCGCTATGAATACATTAGAAATCGTATGTGCATCTTCATCAATGAAATGGTCTATTTGTAGAGATTTTATGAATTCAACGACGTCATCTTCTAGCAAGTGATTATCAGACAATAAATCACTAAGCGCTAATAAAATAACCGAACGAAGCTTTATTCTTAAAGATTGATCTTTGATTTGTGAAGTGCCTGCTTGTAGCGCACTAGATATAGCTTTCGAAATATTTTGAGGTAAGATGCTCTCGTTAATGACAATAGACTCTTTGACATAGTTTTTAGCAATATTAAGACTGATATTAGATGGCTCGGCACCAGACAAAGATATCATATGACTTCTGAATGTTTGGTAATCTATAGCCGACTCATTAGAGAGAACGTCAATAACTCTTTGATAAATTGTTAATTTAACTTTGGGCGCTAACATGAATCCACCTCTTTATAGCAAACTGTGTAAACAGCCTAAATATTTACACTTTGTTAATAATATTGCCAAAGTGGCATCATAATTGAATACCACATAGATGTAAAGACCTTTACACTTTTGTAATATTTTCAGAGTCAAATGTAGAACGCGATGAATTCAATTAAAGATTATCGATGTTTTAATCAACTCCTGATAGAATCGCCTTATTTTTTGAGCGCTCTTTTTTAATATGCGTAAATTATTAGTAACTAGTGCGCTCCCCTACGCCAATGGGGAGCTTCATTTAGGCTCCATGTTAGAGCACATACAAACCGATATTTGGGTTAGATTTCAAAAAATGCGCGGACATCAGTGTATTAGTGTCTGTGGTGATGATGCGCATGGCGCGCCTATTATGCTTAAAGCACAGAGCTTAAATATTAAGCCTGAAGAATTAATTGCAACCATGCAAGAAAAGCACGAAACCTGTCTTAATGGATTTTATGTGCACTATGATAGCTATCACACAACGCACTCAGAAGAAAATAAGTCACTTGCTCAAACCGTTTATCTAAAACTTAAAGAAAACGGAGACATTTTTGATTCTATCATCGAGCAAGCTTACGACAAACAGCAAGAAATGTTTCTTCCAGATAGGTTTATCAAAGGAGATTGTCCTCGTTGTGGTGCTCCAGAACAATATGGTGATAACTGTGAAGTATGTGGCGCAACCTACTCACCTACTGAGGTAAAAAATCCTAAGTCTGTTCTTTCTGGTACCACGCCTATACAAAAAAACTCTAAACATCTATTTTTTGATTTACCTAAATATAAAGATTTTCTACAAGCATTTGTAAAAAGTGAATCTCTGCAAAGCGAAGTGCGAAACAAGCTCAATGAGTGGTTTGAGCAAGGACTAAGAGCATGGGATATTTCTCGTGATGCACCCTATTTTGGGTTTGAAATTCCAGGTGAAGATAAAAAATTCTTCTACGTTTGGCTAGATGCCCCTATTGGCTACATGGCAAGCTTTAAGAAGTATTGCGATAATAATACCAATATACAATTTGATGATTATTGGCAAAAGAAGAGTGAGACAGAGCTTTATCACTTTATAGGTAAAGATATTTTATATTTTCACACCTTATTTTGGCCTGCTATGCTCGAAGGAGCCGGATATCGAAAACCAACCGCAGTCTATGCGCATGGATTTCTTACCATAAATGGTAAAAAAATGTCTAAGTCTCGCGGCACGTTAATTAATGCCTGTACGTACTTAAATCATTTAAACCCAGAATATCTCCGCTATTATTATGCTTGTAAATTAGGACCGCAAATTGAAGATATTGATTTAAGCTTTGATGATTTTAGTGCTCGTATTAACTCTGATTTAATTGGCAAAATTATCAATATCGCCAGTCGCTCTGCTGGTTTCATACGTAAAAAATATGACAATCAGCTCACCGAAAAACTAGATAACCACGAACTCATCCAAGAATTTATGAGTAAGAGTGATGCTATAGCTACTTTTTATGAGCAACGTGAGTACGCAAAAATGGTACGTACAGTTACAGAACTAGCAGATAAGGCAAATCAATACATTGCGACCAAAGCACCATGGAAGACTATCAAAGATGAAGACAAGTTCATTGAAACGCATCAAGTCGTTAGCACTGCCATCAACTTGTTTCGCTTGATCATTATTTATCTAAAACCTGTGTTACCAATGCTTGCTCAAAGCGTCGAGGAATTCTTAAATATTGAACCTGTAGTCTGGGAAGATAGCCAAAAACTACTCGGAAAACACACTATAAAAGTATTTAAGCCGTTAATGCAGCGCATTGAACAAACCAGTATTGATGCTCTTTTAGAAGATAGCAAGCAATAAAAATGAATGTAGATGATATTGATAATTGCCTACCGCAAACTCAGTGTGAGGAGTGTGGATTTAAAGGCTGTAGGCCTTATGCTGAAGCAATTGCAAGTGGTTCTGCTGAGATAGACTTGTGCCCCCCAGGTGGTATTAAAACGCTTAAAGCGCTCGCAACTATCTGTCAAAAAGATTCAGCCCCGTTTATTGATCATGTCAAAGCGAATACGCGCTCCCCATCTATTGCTGTTATTAGAGAGTCAGAATGTATTGGATGCACTAAGTGTATTCAAGCATGTCCTGTAGATGCGATTGTTGGCAGCAACAAACGTATGCACACTGTCGTTACAGACTTATGTACAGGCTGTAACCTTTGTATAGAGCCATGTCCTGTAGATTGCATTGATATTATTGACATACCTAAAGCCACCTTCAATAAAAGTGAAGCTAAAAAACGTTTTAACCAACGAAATAAACGTCTTTTAGAGCAAAATGAAAAGAAAGTAGCTCACTATCAAGAAAATAAAAGCTTATCTAAGAAAAATGATATTGCTGCAAAGCAAGATTATATTAAACGCTTATTAAAGAATAAGAGACCATCATGAATCAAACTATTCGTGATGAAATTTTTTGCCGCTTTAAACAGCAAAACCCAAAACCTACAACCGAACTAATCTATGGCTCAACCTTTGAGTTATTAATTGCGGTAATACTATCCGCACAAGCCACTGATATAAGCGTAAATAAAGCAACTAAGCCTCTATTTGAAATGGCAAACACACCTCAAACCATACTTAATTTAGGCATAGAAGGCTTATCGCACTATATTAAAAGTATTGGTCTTTATAATAGTAAGGCAAAAAATATTATTGCAACCTGTCGTATCTTAATAAAAAAGCATAACAGTGAGGTACCTGCGGATAGAAAATCTTTGGAAGCATTACCTGGTGTTGGTAGAAAGACTGCAAACGTCGTTTTAAATACTGCGTTTAATTTACCTACAATGGCTGTTGATACGCATATCTTTCGTGTGAGTAATCGAACAAAGCTTGCAAGTGGCAAAACGCCCTTAGAAGTCGAGAAAAAATTGTTAAAAAATATATCTAAGGAATATCTAAAAGATGCTCATCACTGGCTCATTCTTCATGGCCGGTATGTTTGTACAGCAAGAAACCCAAAATGCGCTCATTGCTTAATCCGTGATCTGTGTGAATTTAAACATAAAGAGGTCGAGTAATGTTCCAAGGCAGTAGTCGCACATCACTTAGAGAAACATTTTTTAAAGTTTTTGAGAAGCATCAAAAGAATGAACGTCTTTCACCATTAGAACAACAAATTGCTGCTGTGATCTTAGAGCATCCTGAATACCATGAGCTGCTCAGCCAAAAACATCTCTATCTCGAAAGTGAGTTCAACTTTGCTGATGGGCTGAATAACCCCTTTTTACATATGAGTGCACATTTGAGCCTAAGAGAGCAAATTGCAACAAATAGACCTAAAGGCATACAAAAAATTTATCAAAATCTGTTGAATAGTAAAAACGGAGATCCTCATCTAGTAGAGCACCTAATGTTACCCGTTTTGCTAGAGTCTATTTATGAGGCGCAAATAACGCAGTCGCCACCAGATGAGCTTAAGTATGTAAAAAAACTAAAAAAAATTTCTTAAAAAAGCCAGAGTAAACGCATACATTTTCAGCTAGATTGAGTATATACTCATATAAACTCTTTCACACGTTTACCATGAGCCACTATAAAACCAGTAAACTACGCTTAATCCTTTTCTCACTTAAAGAGCGCCTCACTGGTGTCATGGCGCTCATTATTTTTTTAACCTTATTAACTTACACAAAAACACACTATGAACTATCCTGCCAATATAAAGGCAGTTCATATATGTCAGGCTGTATTATCAAAACCAGCAGCTTGTCTATCTTTAAAAAAAATATAACAATTGGGCGGCTATATAGCGCATCAAGCGCTCCACAATTTAGTTTTGATGGAGAGAGTGGCCTACTGTATCAAATAGTTTTGGAGACGTCCCAGGGAAAAATTCCACTTCTTGAAATGCCTGGGTTTTCACTCAATAAAAAAGAGACGATTATCGATAAAGTAAACGATTTTATTCACCAAGGAGAGAACTTAACTTTATTAATTAACCATACAGAGCCTGTGTTTTTTGAATATTTACTTTTATTTTTAATATTCTTTTCCCTTCATCAAATCTTTAAGTTTGGGGTGGCGGTTATAAAAATCGACAAACCAAATAACTCAATGCGACTTACTATTTATGCTCTGCTATCACTTAAGCGAAAATCAATTGATTTAGATCTCATTAAATACTGTGATATCCATTACATCGTCGATAAAAGGGGACGAAGACTGTACCGACTAGCCATTATGTTAAAAAATGGAGAGCGTATCTTTCTTGATGATGGGTTCCATTTTTTTGTGGGAGAAAAGAAAAAACTGGCCGATAAAATCAATCAGTTTTTACGAATTGCGCCAAGGCCTAATCAAGGTATTAAACCTGCTTTTACATCCATTAATATTTATCACTTACTACTATGGTTGTTAGTTGCTGGCTTTTTAATTGGGACTTATTTCAGTGGGTAAACTTAAATGAGTACACTATTCAGTGAACAGTCGGCTCTTCTTCACGATTAGCTTTAAGAACCGATAGCACTTGCCACAATCGTTGGCGAGTGACGGTATCAAGGTAGGGATGGACTTGAGGCATTCCTTCTTTTGACAAATGTGCTTCGGCTGTAGCAAAGCGCTCTTTATTTTTAGCTGACAATGACTTTTTTTCCATGAGCCTATCCGTCCAAAATTGGTTAATCATGTCCTTATATTACCCAAATAAACTTAACAGACTATTAACATAAGCTTTGTTTATTTGGATTCTGCGTAAAAATAATAGAAATTAGGGCTTTAGACTACAAAACACTAGGGTCTGTTGACTTTTCGTCTTTAAGTGATTGAGTCGGCTGACTTTAGGGATTTTTATTTAAAAACTGATTTAAAAGTGGAGCACTAACTGAGCTAATGTGAGCATTTTGAATCAGTTTTTAAACAAAAAGTACAAAGGCCAGATGGCTCAGGTACTTGAAGATGAAATGTCAATAGATCCTAGGTAATATGAAAAAATAGAAGGATAGGAGATACTCCTATCCTTCTGTCCAAATTAGATCTAATTCTCGAGCAGCTTTCACTTCATCAATACGTTTTACCGGTAAGGTTACTGGTGCGTTTTTAAGCGCTTCAGAATTCTCTATCATTTCCTTCCTGACTGTAACCATTAACTCAATAAATGCATCAATTGTTTGTTTGCTTTCTGTTTCTGTCGGCTCAATTAAAAAGCACTCTGGAACCAAGAGTGGAAAATACGTCGTTGGCGCATGCACACCATAATCCAATAGTCTTTTAGCAAAGTCCATGGCTGTTATACCATAAGATTTTTTTTCTGATTTAAATGTGATGATAAATTCATGACTGGCGCGCCTGTTATCATAAGCCACTTCAAAACCATGACGCTTTAACTCACACATCAAGTAATTTGCATTTAAGGTTGCAAACTCACTCACACGATGCAGCCCCTCTCTTCCTAACGTTCTGATATAGAAGTATGCTCGCAACAAAATACCGGCATTACCCATAAAAGTTGATAAGCGACCAATACTGTTAGGTAAATCTTTTTTTGTTGCAAACCTATAACTCGCCCCCTCGCTCAACACAATAGGCAACGGTAAAAACGATTTAAGCTTCTCATTGACAGCAACAGGCCCAGATCCCGGTCCACCTCCACCATGAGGTGTCGCAAATGTTTTGTGTAGATTTAGATGCATCACATCAAAGCCCATATCGCCAGGTTTGACTTTACCAAGAATGGCATTAAGGTTCGCACCATCGTAATACAGCAAACCACCTGCGCTGTGAACTAACTCCGCGACCAACTCAATTTTTTGCTCAAACACACCAAGTGTTGAGGGGTTAGTTAACATGATTCCTGCTGTTTTAGGACCTAGTGCAGATTTAAGTGCATCGATATCTATCTCACCATCACTGGAGGTTGGAATTTCTTTGACACTGAATCCGCACATAATAGCAGAGGCAGGATTCGTCCCATGCGCTGTATCAGGAACCAGCATTTCTGTGCGCTCTGTATCACCTCGCATTTGGTGATAGCTCTTTATCATAGAAACGCCAGCAAACTCACCTTGCGCACCTGCCATAGGTGTTAAAGAGACTGCGCACATACCCGTTATGTCTTTTATATATTCCTGCAGCTCATATAAGCAAGAAAGAAAGCCTTGGCTTTGTTCATCAGCTAACAGTGGATGACGATTTAAAAAATCTGCTAAGTTTGCTGCATGATGTACACCTCGAGGATTGTACTTCATGGTGCACGACCCTAAAGGATAAAAGTTCGTATCAATAGAAAAATTTTTTTGCGAAAGATTAGTATAGTGTCGCACGACATCCATTTCAGAGCATGATGGCAGTACTGCCTTATGCTTACGAATATATTCATCTGGAATAGCAAGTGACTGACCTTCATCTTGTAACATTTGCGCGCCAGCGGAGCGCTCTAAAGTTGATTGTTCAAAAATAAGCATGAATACGCACCTATAGATATTCTGATATGACTTCTTGGTATTTAACCGGCTGAAAATTGATTATTTCATAACGCGCAATACCTGCTAAACAATATGGATCTTGCCTAAGAATTTCCTCTAGCTTTTCCTTATCATGCCCTTTAACCAGCAATATTCCACCCTCCCTTGGTGTCATAGGACCTGAAGCCAGAAACAAACCTTCTTTATAATAGGTATCTAAAAAGTCACGATGTGCTTTCATATACTTATCAACTTCATCAATACTTGCCGTATAAACTATTTTCACCACTAACATCAACTCACCTCTCTCAATAGTACTGTTAAAGTTGATACAAACTGCTCAATATCATCTTTCGTTTTAGTCTCAGTCACACATACCAATAACACATTCTCAAGATTTTTATCTAACATTGCTAAAGATACCCCTGAGGCAATGCCTTGCTCGTACATTTTTTCAATGACCAACTGAGCGCTAACAGGAAGTGTGACACAAATCTCATGAAAATAAGGACTACTAAAAGTCTTGCTCACACCTTCTATTTCAGTCAGTCTTTCCAATAAGGAGCTCGTGTTATGGTGTGACTTTAAAGCAACTCTATGTAACCCTTCATATCCCATCACACTCATAAATATAGTTGCAGCCGTAACCATCAAACCTTGATTGGTACATATATTCGAAGTCGCCTTTGAACGCCTAATATGTTGCTCTCTAGCTTGTAGCGTTAGTGTGTAGGCTTCTCTTCCATCTTTATCTACACTACGTCCAACAATCCTTCCTGGCATATATCTAACAAGACTTTTTTTCGTCGTCATAAAACCAAAGTAAGGCCCGCCTGAAGCTAAGGGAATTCCTAATGGCTGACCTTCTCCGCAGGCAATATCTGCTCCTTGCTCTCCCCATTCCCCTGGAGGACTTATCAAAGCAAGACTCATAGGATTGACCACCGCAATGACCAACGCATTATGCTCATGTGCCCAGTTGGTTATCTGACTACTATGCTCAAGACAACCTAAAAAGTTTGGCTGTGGAATAACCACAGCTGCAATCTCTTCGCCATCATATTGAGCCAGTGTAGTTAGCTCAGTTATTCCAGATGTTTTGCTGAATTCAAGAGAGATTAGTTCAATACCTTGTCTAGCAACTAATGTATGCGCAGTATCAAAATAGTGAGGATGAAGTGCGCCCATAACTAAAACACGTTTAGATTTCACTTTTCGATTTGCGCGTACAGCCATTAAAATTGCCTCTGCCATAGCTGATGCGCCATCATATAAAGAGGCATTGGACACTTCTAGCCCCGTCAAGTTTGCCATCATCGTTTGAAATTCATAAATGAGTTGCAAACTACCCTGGCTCGCTTCGGCCTGATAAGGTGTATAAGAGGTTAAAAACTCACCACGAAAAGCGATATCCCAGACACAAGCGGGGATATGATGCTCATAAGCACCCGCACCTATAAAGCACTTAGTCTCAGAAATATTTCGTGCCTTTGAAAGTGCCAATCTTTTTATTTCCAGCTCATTCATGCCTTCTGGCACTTGATGACAATCGCTTTCTCTTAGGTGACTTGGAATTTCATCGAAAAGTGACTCAAGCTTGGTAACACCACAAGCATTGAGCATCTGTTGTTTTTCTTCTTCTGTGTGTGGGACATAAGGCATTGCATTTATTCCTCAGAAGTCAATGCTTGATATTCTTCAGCGGTCTTTAAGGACGCTAACTCACTTTCATCGGTTGGCTTCACTTTAATCAACCACCCATTCTCATAAGGACTTTCATTTATGGTATTTGGTGTGTCCTCTAGTGAATGATTAATCTCGAGTACTTCACCTGAAATTGGCATATACAAATCAGATGCTGCTTTCACACTTTCTATCACACCAAACTCTTGACCGGCATTGAGTGTATCACCAACCTGGGGTAGCTCAACAAATACAACATCACCCAGTAACTCTTGGGCGTGATCAGTAATACCAATCGTGATGGTACTATCAACGGTTTCAATCCACTCATGCGTTTCACTGTATTTAAGATCATTAGGGATTTGACTCATAAGTAACTCCAAAAATATCAATTTAGACTAAAATTTTACCTCTGTGAACAAACCTAGGTTTTGTCACAGTTACATCAAGGGCTCGACCACGAATATCTACACTAGCCTTACTGCCAAAATTTTTAGCTACATATGCAAAGCCTATAGATTTATTTAAAACAGGAGAAAATGTAGCGCTAGTTATCACACCTTCATGCTCACCGTCTGTTACCTTTTGGCCATGACGTAACATACCACGCTCATTTAATATCACCCCAACCATCTTATGTGAGATGCCTCTATCTTTCTGAGTACTCAACGCGCCACGCCCAACAAAATCTCTTTCTAAAGGCTCAAGCTTCACAGTCCACGAAAGCCCCACTTCAAACGGTGTTTTTGTAGTATCCATATCTTGACCATAAAGCATCATACCCGCTTCAATACGAAGAGAATCACGAGAACCTAGACCACAAGGCGTTACTCCATTCTCTGTCAGTTCCTGCCATAATCCTGTTAACTTTGAGTGAGGCATAATCACTTCAAAACCTAGCTCACCTGTATAGCCGGTACGTGCAAAAAGACAATCCTCTACATCGACAAATTCAAAATCTTGCAATGTGCTCACAGCATCAACTTGATGAGGTGCCAAGCAGTCCATCAATTTTTCTATGGCTTTAGGACCTTGAACCGCAATCATACCTAACTCACTTCGCTCTTGCATACCAACAGAGTAGCCTTGAGCTTTTTCTTGGAGCCAAGCCAGATCGATTTCTCTTGTCGCAGCATTTAATATCAAGCGATAATTATCCATCGCGCGACAATAAACGATTAAGTCATCTATCACACCACCATGTTGGTTTAACATACAACTATAAAATGCCTTACCAGGCTTTAGTACATCAATATTGTTGGCAAGCAAGTTCAATAAAAACTGTCTTCCACCAGTCCCTAAAATATCAACAACCGTCATATGTGATACATCGAACATACCGACATCACGTCTAACTGCCTCATGCTCCTTGATTTGACTGCCGTAATGAAGAGGCATCTGCCAACCATGAAATTCGACCATTTTTGCGCCAAGCTTAACATGCTCACTATAAAGTGGTGTTTGCCGCATGCTGAATACTCCTAAAAAATTTAAGACCTAGATGCTAACGTGCAATGTTATACCCAATGGATATCAAATTGCTAGGGTGTGTCATTAATTCGGTGTATGATTACCAATCAATTAATAGAAATGTTTATCGATTTATGCCTATTCAAATTTTTTTTATTCTATTAATCGAAGGATTTGCAACCATATCTATTGAGATTTTAATTATTCGCGTGTTAATACCATATGTTGGCAGTAGCGTCATTATCACAAGCATTATTATTGGTGTCTTTTTACTTTTTTTATCTTTGGGCTATTTTTATGGCGGTACGTTAAAAGCAGAATACAATAAAAAACTATCTAGAAATTTTTTGTTAGCATCAATGTTTTTAGGCCTTGGTCTTTCATCTGGTTTTATCTCGAGTTTTTTTTGGTTGGGATTTACACATTTAACACAAAGCATTTTAATCCTACTAGTAAGCTATCTACTGATGGTACTGGCACCAATGATCTTTTTATTAGGACAAACTATTCCTATTACCACCAATTTATTTAGTGAAACTCTTTCAGTGTCTGGTATTAGTGGTTATTCCTTATTTGTGAATACATTAGGCTCCTTTCTTGGGGCAATAGTCACTAGTTTGGTGTTATTACATTTTCTTGGTGTTGCTAAGACACTTTTTTTTAATACTTGCTTACTAGTTTTTCTAGCCTATTATCTTTTTCCCACTAAACGTTCTCTCAATCATCTCATTACTCTCTCTGGTGTAGTCATGATAATCTACATCCTCAACATTGGTGTCGAGCATAGTCTTTTTGTCAAAACGAACAATTATGGTAACTACGCTGTCATTAATAAATTTGATAAAAAAATATTTTTAGTTAACTTTTCTTTAATGTCCTCACTCGATAAGCACTTTAAAGCCAGTCGTTACATTGAACTTATTAAATCTATTCTATTTAAGAAACTTAAATTAACACATAAAGATATTTTAGTTATTGGCGCCGGCGGTTTCACACTAAATGCTGAAACTAATTATAAAAATAAATTCACCTACTTGGATATTGATGATCAAATTAAAACAATTGCAGAGTCTTATTTCTTAAAAAGAAGCATCAATAGCAAATTTATTGCAGGGGATGCCAGAGCTTTTTTTCACTCAACCAAATCCCTTTTTGATGTGATCGTTATTGATACTTATAAACACTTAAACTCTATACCTTCCTATTTAGTTACAAATGACTTCTTTAAAGAAGTTAAATCGCATATTCGGATAAATGGATTTGCTATCTTTAATATTATTGCTAGTCCATTTTTAGAAGATAAATTTTCAAAAACAGTCGACAATACCATTAGGCATAACTTTAAAAATTGTTTGCAAATTCCAACAAGCATCAATCATCAATTGAGTAACTTAGTCTATTTTTGTAAAAAATCCAAGTGGGAAATGGTCAATAACATTTATTCAGATGACTTAAACCAAGCAACGCTTGATCAGTTTAAAGTGAAATACTTTTAAGGGCGCAGCCTCACTTGATGTACCTACGCCCTTAATGTTTACCAAAATATTAGAGTCTACATGCTAATAGAACAGCATCAAGGTGCTACTACAACAGAAGGTACTTCCGCTTGCTCTTTCTGTATCTTTTCAACTTCATCTAAAACACTTTCATACTTAGCAATACGAGTTCCCAGTTCTGATATTTGTAATTTGAGCGCCTTTTTATCCTCCGCATGATTTTTCAAACGATTAGCCATAAACAACTGATAGCCCGCACCACCAAACATCACAAATTTTAAGGTACTCATAACAAATCCAGGTTCAAGTCTCTCGCGAGCGAGAGTATCTTCCTTAGCATCCGTCATCAAATGCCAAACTGACGGCAATAACTTGTATGCCAATAAGCTACCTGCCAATGAAAAAGCACCGCGGCGAACTTTAGGATCCCCATAAACAGAGCCCATTTTTTTAAGCTCCCGCTCTTTAGCTTTTTTAATGGTAGATAAATCATCTCTAAAATGCTCAATTTTTTGCTTAGCCGACGGATTTTCAAGGCAAAGCGCTATCATCGTCTCGCGGTCAAAATTAAGCTCGGGTATACTTGCAAGCTCTATACGATCGTTATCCCCTGGTTTATGAAAAAAACTTAGCGCTTTCGCTGCTTGTTGTTGATATGGCTTAGCGCTATTTAAAGCTTTCATGGCTTGTTGTTGATATGGCTTAACCCTATCAGATACTGCAAATGGCATAACTAACTCCCTTGGTTATAATCTAAGTCCTTATGTGCAAAGTGTCATATAATACAAAACTATCGGTCAAACTTAGCACAACTCATTGATTATGAATAACAAATCATCAAGCTTCAACCATTATTTTTTTAACCAATTAGCGCTTAATTTGATTATATTGCAATATATATTGCAACAAAAACTGATGCGGGTTATCATCTGACTCTTGTGCTGAAAGATTTAAAAACAATTAGATTAAATTATTGACATTTAAGCTTGTTCTGCTATAATCCACTCAACTTAATAAGCTTGAATCCAACCAATGCCTTTCAACACTGATGATGCTGTTGACATGGATATTCGTACAAGGAGTCTCTCACCAAAGCAGGAACCTTTTTCTTGCGACTCATCCTTGTGCCTTGAAGATGAAAGTGCTCCACCTGATTCCATAAAGAAAAAAGAAAAAGATAAAAGACATTTTGCTCAAATCATTGATGAATCTGTATGGTTCCATATGATTTACGGTGTATTAGATGGGATAAGTGTCTCTTACAGCACCGTAAAATTTCTTTGTGATGTTACTTCTAAAGATAATGACAGCTATCATCAAAAGCTCGATCATGCACTTGTCGATCCCATTAGCATTGGATTCATTGCTGCTAGTAGTATTATTCTGACTTTAATTTCTGCGCTTGGAAATTATGGTAGCAAGAAAAATGGAAACCATAAACTTCAAAAATTAGCGACGAAGTATCTTCCATATATTCGAGACACACTAAAAGCCCCCAAAAACACATACAAAGGCCTTAAAAGTATTCAGTCCATCATGCAAATGATGCATCACCATGCCAGTGATTTACAAATTAGAAGTATATTAATACCCGTTGCCGTAAGCATTGGTTTAATGGCGATGCTTAACCGTCATCTAAGGCGGCACCTAAAAGATAAACAGAAAGCTTTACTTGACGAGCTAAAAGAGATCAAAAATCATATAGCTAAATACAACGAGCATACAAAAACCATTAATGAATTATTAAATCAAGAAGCGGATTTAAAAGCGCAAGCTATAAAAGCGTCTGAGTTAATATCTAGTAAGAAAAACTTAGACCAAGTCAATACACTTACAGAACAAGCAAAAAAAATTAGAAGTAAACTTGATAAGCTACAACAATCTCCTCCCAAAGATGTACCATCAAATATTGATGAACTCCTCACTAAACAACAGAATGTTGAATCACAACTAACGCAATTTGAAAAAAAATATCAAAACACCCTTTATACAACATCTCTTATTGCAGCCCTCGCTGATGGTCCTTATCTTTATGCCGGCATGCTAACTTTAGGAGCAACTTCAGGACCCTTGCTGATTTGCTTATGTAGCATCATGGTCACCATGCTCATTGCTACCTTATTTACACGCTGGCAAGAAGAAGTTCAGAGTAAACGTAAAGCGGAAATTTTGCGCTTAGAAACAATTAAAGAAGTGCAAATTAAAAAAAGCTATGATGCATATCATGCTTACCTCGAGCAATGCAAGCAAAACGGAAAAGAGAGCGAAAAGTCTATAGCCAGTAGGAATGAACTCCTTTCTATTTATAGAGAGCTCAGTGAAACCAAGAGCAAGTTAAATCAGTTACAGATACCTAGCACCAAAGAGGCAACCATTGAAGGAGTTAAAGATGGGTTAAGTCTATTTGGCGCCATCACTAGTGTATATTTTGCCACCTCCATTATTTTGTTTTTAGCAGGCAGCAGCTTTCCTCCCGCACTTATCGCTGCTGCTGTTTTTATCGGTTTTGCAGCAATGATTACTAGAGCAGTCTATCGTGCTCATAAAGCAAAACTGATTAAAAAAGAAGTAGAGAGCGACCAGAGAGCAGCCAGAGCATTTGACACAAATGAAATTGCTCCACCATGGCTCGGTATTGAAGATTATAATACCGATGGTCTTACCAAAGGTGAGTTTTACTTTCAACAAGTCTCTGAAGTTGTTCGCTGCGTTGGCTCAGGAGTATACAAAGGGAAAAATTACGCTGACTTTGCATTTGAGCACCAAAAAGAACAAGCAACGATTGAAGGACATGATCTTAAAAGCCATCCAATGATGATTTTTTGGATTTGCATGGCTATCCCCTATGCGACTGTTTTAGTGTTTAGAGCCATTGGTAAAGCGTTTGGGAAAAGTAAACAAGAAAACAAAAAAAATGAACACAAAGAGAATACTAAGGTTGAAACCTTATCAGAAGAAGATAGGCTGATTGATAAACCATCTGATCTTAGCAGATCGAATCCTGTTAATAGAATCAGCGCTCCAAGTACCAGCCATTCTTTAAGTGGGAGTGGTGTTCATGTAACTAGATTTTTTAGTCCTAAAGAAAAAGCACAGGGTCACCCTAAAAGACGTCCAACACTCAAGACGCAAAAAACGCTACCATGCTTGAGCTTGAGTCGAGATACTTTTTTTGAGGGACCTCTTAAGCGTCCTTCTAAAAGAGAAGAGCCCAACCATTTAAACAGCTCAGTACAGTCAATTTGATAACAAAAAACATCATTACAAAGAAGCGCGCTTTAAAATAAAATCCAGAGATCGGCTAGGTAATATTCGCTTGAGAAAATAAACAATATGCGCTGGAGTTGTTATCCGGTAACGTGGTTTTGGTTTTCTTGTTCTCATTATTTTTAACAGCTTTTTTGAAACCACTCTGGATGGTTTCATGAACTTACTGCTCTGCTGCCCCTGTATTTGTTTTTTCTGTTTGTCATAGGCATTCTGAAAACGGCTTTCCTTTGACTCAAGAAAAGGCAAAGAGTGCTTTAAGCAATTCGCTCTAAAGCTAGACTCAATAGGGCCCGGCTCAATCACAGTAACACTAATATCTGTATCATTAAGCTCCAGTCTTAACGTGTCAGCTAACCCCTCTAATGCGTATTTTGAAGCATTGTAGGCACCGGTAAAGGGCATACTGACAACCCCTAAAATGGAACCTATATGAATAATTTTTCCTTGATTGTGCACCCTCATGCTTTTAACTGCTAAATTAGTTAACAACTGCACACCAAAAACATTCGTTTCAAATTGCTTGCGTAATGAAGTCCGACACAAATCTTCAAGAGCGCCAACTTGAGCAAAAGCCGCATTATTGATAAGCACATCAATACGACCATTGTCGGCCAGCAGTAATGCTTCATTAAATCCATTTGAAATAGACTCATCACAACCCAATTCAAGCTTTAGTGGCTTTAGCTTGTTTTGTTTTAAATAATGAATATCTTTATCATTTCTAGCGGTCGCAATAACATCATAACCGTTATCACGTAAAAAAAGTGCTGCATCAAGTCCAATACCCGAAGAGCAGCCGGTAATTAATACTGCCATTTTATACCCCTATCTTTTTACTTATAGGCCCAACCCACCTGAAAATGCATCTTCAGGTGGGTTAGGTAAGTCTTGTTAATCGTGATTGAAATTGTTTAATTATACCCCTGGCATGGAATATTTTGCACAGATTTCAGCGTGATTGTATGAAGTTTATAAATGATAAAACAAAAATGACCTAGCGTTAGCATTTCGAAGTATCTTGGGTATAATCATTATCACAGTTGGCAAAAAGTTCAACTGTTCTATAATGAGAGTTGCTTAAAATATTAATGACAAGGAGATGGATACATGTTTAAAAAGCTTATTGGCCTAGCGCTTATTGCCGTGTTTTCGTTAAGTTTAGTCGCCTGTGGCGGTAGTGATAACGCTGGTGAAATAAAGAAAGCAGACACTCAAATGCCTGCGGCACAAAATCAAATGCCTGGAAGCCAAGCACCTGCGACAAATACACAGCAACCAGCTAACCCAGAAGCACCTCCTGCTACAGACTCAGCAGCTCCAGCAGCTGATATGAAACAATAAAATAAATCCTCTGCTGGTAGCCTAAGCTGCCAGCATTTCTATTGGGCATCAAATTCTCTTTCTACGTATAGCATTTTACGCTCTATTGGGTATACAATCCTACAAAAGGGCAACAAAAGGTCTTTAATACCCATGAGTACTAAACTCGTTGACAATGCTCGCGCCTTAAATGCAGCACATCAAAGTGCTGTGACCAGATACTGCCATTTCATCGGTGTTCCATTGCTTTATTTTTCTATCATTATCTTTTTAGGATTTATTCGTTTAAGTATGCCGAATATTTTTGAAATTGATTTTGGCTGGATATTAAGTGTAGTCTGTCTGTTTTTTTATTTTTTTGAGGATTGGCGCTTAGCGCTTGCCTGCACTCCTATTTTCTTCTTACTTAATTTTTCAGCAGGCTTTATTAGTCATAGTGGCATCAATAGTGTTAATTTTATGATATTTGCTGTACTTTTTTTATCATCAATTGTTTGCATTTTTTTAGGATTTCTTGCAAGTCGTGATAAGGATACAAACATTCGCCAAATGCCTGAACGACTGTTTATGGCTCCCTTAGTCTTTATTGCAGAAATTTTCTTTCACTTTGGAAAACTTTACGGGCTACATCAAACCATCTACGAAGATACAAAAGAAGAATCTGAGATTGAGTAGAGTCAATAAAATAAGCGGTTATTCATGAGAAGAGCTAGTCCCAATAAACTTAAGCTTTTCCTCTATAAACGGTAAGCTAACGCTTTCATAAACCCAAAAAGCATCTATATCTTGCAGCGCTTTGGGCTTCTTTTTATAAACACAGATAGTGAGTACTTTCGAGCAAAACACGCGCTGTACAAAGCCTGTGCCCGCTTCTAAACATCTATAAGATATCGACTTTTCTGAGTTTAATTGAGCCAAACTCCAGGAGTTAGGTTTCAATTCTGTACTATAACCTGCGCTAGCGGTACCCGTTGTATTCTCATAGGAAAGATAAATATTATTTTTTGATTTATTTTGAATCAATACAGCTGCTGCTTTTGTAAGTGTTAACTTTTCCTTTAGAGGCTCAGTCAAACAATCCTTTGGAAAAGAAAATACCGATACCGAAAAAAACTGGATGAGTACAAAAAATATATAGCGCATAGTAAAAAAATGGGATATTTGAATAGATTGACATTATACCCTTATCTTTTCGTAATGTATGTTTTGAGTGTTGTATTAAAAATTCAGTCTTAGATATTTTGTTATCCTACACGCCATGAAGCCAGGGTAAACCTTGAACCAGTAAACCTTGATAAATTCCTGATACATGTTAAAGTTCTCCAAGTAATAATCGCGCAAAAAATCGTCATGTTTAAAACTCATACAAGCTTGACAGATCAAGTCATTTCCCAGATTGATGAAGCACTAAAAACCTGCTTCCCTCCCCAAAATCGTGTTTCCGATAGGGAAAATCCAGGCGAACATGAAGCATGCCCCGAGCTATCTCGTCATGAAAAAAAACATACAGCAGGCTTAATGCGTGTAAATCATAGTGGTGAGGTTTGTGCCCAAGCACTCTATCAAGGGCAAGCCCAAACGGCTAGGTTAGAAAATATTCGCCAACAAATGCAGCAATCTGCTCTCGAAGAAGTTGACCATCTTGCCTGGTGTGAAAAACGGTTAGAAGAACTTGAAGATACTACCAGCATCCTAAATCCCATTTGGTATGGGTTGTCTTATATGATTGGTGCACTTGCAGGCGCACTCGGTGATAAATGGAGTCTTGGGTTTGTGGTTGAAACTGAGCATCAAGTTGCAAAACATTTAGACAGCCACTTAACAAAAATTAATTCAAGTGATAAAAAAACAAGAGCCATCATTGAGCAAATGAAAGAAGATGAACTTTCTCATGCTCACCATGCAAAGATTGCAGGTGGAGCAGACCTACCCGAACCTGTAAAATATCTCATGCATTTAGTTGCAAAAATGATGACAAAAACCAGTTATTACATATAACGTATAAAAAATTGTCACGATCATTCATATAAAAAATGCTATAGACAAACCTATTGAGATAAGGGTAAAGCTTTTTGTATCACTTTATCCACTTTCCATCATGAGCTGCTATAGTTTTCCTTACCCCCCGAAAATCTTGACTGGCAAAATTTGACCCATATGCGAGATATCAACCAAGGAGTTTGTGAATGGATATACTAAAGCCCTGTCCTAAATGTCTGTCTCAAGTAGAAGTTGTTCAGGTTACACATAAAAGTCTATATCAGCCACAATCTTACTTTTTTGTTCACTGCAAATCTTGTGGACAAGGTACAGCGAAAGCTTATCCATCCAAAGCCGTGTTAAAAGCAATCTGGAATGCATTAGCTACTGAAAAACACTTTGAATCTTCCAAACAGGTAAGTAAATAAAGGAGGGATTTCTATTAAAAGCAGGTGGCACTAAAGGTATACCTCTACTCTGTTGTAATGCACGTTTTTGTGCATTGCCAGACCCTCAATCTTTAGTGTTTTTCACAACAGGAATGAAGAGTGCAGCTTAACAATATGCATTTATAAAGATAAAGGGTATAATCGCCTCACAGATGTAGAAGCTGTATTTTAGAAGAGATTTCATGCAAAAAACCACACACTTTGGCTATCAACAAGTTCCTGTTGATGATAAGCAAAGTCTAGTCAAAAATGTATTCGATTCTGTAGCCAGTCAATACGACATTATGAATGATCTGATGTCTTTTGGTATTCATCGTTTCTGGAAACAGTACTCTATTCACATGGCTAAAATTCGCCCTAATGCCTTTATCTTAGATGTTGCCTCGGGCAGTGGCGACTTAGGTATTTTATATCATAAGCATCTCAATAATGACGGGAAGCTATTTTTAACTGATATTAACCGCAGTATGTTAAGTATCGCCCGTAATCGCCTCACCGATTTAGGTATCGTTGACAATGTCAATTATGTGATTGCAAACGCTGAGATCCTACCCTTTCCTGATAATTATTTTGATTTTATTTCTATTGCATTTGGGCTACGAAACGTCACAGATAAAGAAAAAGCACTTAAGTCTATGCATAGAGCATTAAAACCTGGAGGAAAACTTTTAATTCTAGAGTTTTCTACTCCAACCATGCCGGGGTTAAAGCCATTATATGATTTTTACTCATTCAATATGCTACCGCTAATGGGTAAAATTATTGCTAACGATGCTGAGAGTTATCGATATTTAGCAGAATCTATTCGCCTACACCCTGATCAAGAGACACTTAAAGCAATGATTGAACGTTCAGGTTTTGAGGACTGTCACTATGAAAATCTAACTGGTGGTATTGTTGCATTACACACAGCTTATAAATATTAGACATTTTTACTATGAATAAGTATCTACCCCTTGAAAAAGCTATTAATCTATATCTTCAATTAGATGTCAACTATGAGGATAAACTAGCGCCTCTAATAGGTAAGGTCGTCAGGGTTGATGTCTCTCCTATGACTTTCTTTTTATTGTGTGAGAAAACATCAATACAAGTTTTAGATACCTATGGTGAACAGCCAGATACAACACTAAAAGGCCACCCACTTGCATTTATTAAGCTCAACTTACTTCCTGGAGAATCTTTCTCTCTTTTTAAAAAAGACATGAGTATTAGTGGTGATGTGAGCTGTGGACAGCAGTTACAGGAATTATTTGCCAAACTAGATATCGACTGGGAGGAGCACCTATCAAAAATTACTGGTGATATCATAGCCTATCAACTTACCTCTCTTGCTAAAGATACAAAAAACACCATCAATAAATGTGTATCTCACGCACAAAAAAATCTAACTGAATTTTTACAGGAAGAAACTCGAATACTTCCTCCAAGAGAAGAGTTAAACGATTTTTTTGGTGATATCGATTTATTGCGCTTACGCGTAGATAGACTAGAAGCGAAGATAAAAGAGTTACTCAGATGAATATAAAATTTTTTAAGCGACTATGTAAGATAAGCTTTGTTTTTGCGAAGTACCGAATCGACTCACTGTTGGTATCAATACCTTTCTTCCGCACTTTTCGCTTTTTTACCCTACTTAATCCAAAATCCTGGTTCCCACGAAGTCTAACGCCAGGTGAGTCACTCTGCCTAGCTCTTGAAGAACTTGGCCCAGTGTTCATCAAATTTGGTCAAGCCTTATCGACTAGAAAGGACTTACTTCCAAAAGACATCACCTATCATTTATCAAGACTACAAGATAAGGTTAAGCCATTTTCTTCTGATGAAGCGTTGGCTATCTTACACGCAGAGTACCAAAAAAATATCTCTGAAGTATTCACTTCCTTTGACACAAAACCATACGCCTCTGCTTCCATAGCACAAGTACATCTTGCGCACTTAGGGAATAATATACCGGCGGTCGTAAAAATTGTTCGGCCCAATATAAAGAAAACGATTACTCGTGATATACATGTGATGTATACCATTGCTGGGATTCTAGAAAAACACTGGGCAGAAAGTGATCGGATTAAGCCCAGAGAAATAGTTGCTGAGTTTGAGCAAACTATTTTAGATGAATTAGACATGATGCGTGAAGCTGCAAATGCTTCGCTGCTTAAAAGAAACTATCATCATTCACCAGAGCTCTATGTACCTGAAGTATTTTGGGATGTCACAACAAAAAATATTTTAGTCACTGAAAAAATATCAGGGATCCCTATTTCTCAGATTGACGCGTTACTGGCTAAAAAAATTGACTTAAAACGTCTTGCAGAAACTGGCATTAATATTTTCTTTACTCAAGTTTTTGAACATGGATTTTTCCATGCAGATATGCATCCTGGCAATATATTTGTGAACCCTGAGAAAATAGAGCATCCTCAATATATGGCGGTTGACTTCGGGATAATGGGAAGCCTAACGGATTCGGATAAACGTTATCTTGCACAAAACTTATTAGCTTTTTTTAATCGTGATTATCGCCAAGTTGCCTTATTACATATTGAGTCCGGTTGGGTGCCCAAAGAAACTCGTGTTGATGCATTTGAAAGTGCAATCCGGACTGTAGCAGAGCCTATTTTTGAAAAACCTTTAAAAGAAGTCTCCTTTGGTAAAATTGTCGTTCGCTTATTTCAAACAGCAAGAAGTTTTAAAATGGAAGTGCAACCTCAGCTTATTCTCCTACAAAAAACATTACTTGCAGTTGAGGGATTAGGTCGAGAACTCTATCCAGATTTAAACTTATGGCTAACTGCTAAACCTTTTTTAGAGCGCTGGGTAAAAAAAGAATTAGGGCCTAAACGATTTCTCAATCAAATGGCTAAGCATTTGCCTTATGTAGCAAACCAGTTACCTACTCTACCTAATTTAGTCATTGATGCTTTAGAGAGTCAGAAATCAATTAGCCGCTCTTTACAAGCATTAACACAAGAACAATCAAGAAGTCGCAAACCCTATCTTGTTGGATTTGCAGCTTCTTTAGTCACGCTTCCTATTATTTATTGGTTGATGCGTGATCTATTTCATACGCTTTCTTTTGAGACAATAGCTTGTTCAAGTATCTCTATAGGCGTTATGCTATTAGCTTTAAGCAAAATAAGGAGTTAACTATGGGGCTCTCTGGGATCAGTCCTTTATCACTGATGCTTATTCTTCTGATAATCATTGCGTTATTTGGTACCAGTAAACTGAAAAACATTGGTCATGATTTAGGACAGGCGATTAAAAGTTTTAGAAGTGCCATGGATGAAAACGATAAAGATGATAAATCAACGTGAGTATTTTGGAGTTATCTCTAATTTTCTTTGTCGCTATTATTGTATTCGGTCCAAATAAGCTGCCTCAACTCTCTAAAGATCTTGCGCGTCTATTAAGTACCATTGCTCGTATGCGCGCTAGACTCAATCGCTATATTCAAGAAGAGCTCGCAATTATAGAGCTAGAGAACAATAAGAAAAAAGCACAAGAGGCCGAAAAGCTTTACTTAGCGGAGCAGCATGACCAACATAGCAACAAAAACAATCAGCCCCAAAGCTAAAAGTCCCATAGTGTAAAAACTTTTAGAAAAATTTACCTTTGAAAACGCCTGGGGTTGTGACTTGAGAACCCGAAATAAATACCAAACGATAAAAACTGCGCCAATAATACCTAAAACTTGATAAAGTGTTTGCATAATTGCTCCAAAGCCTAATACGCATCTGATAATAGCTGATTTTCATCAAAGCCAAAAGCCATCATCACATGCTTTAATTTATGCATCAATTCATAAGGTCCAGATAAAAAGACTTTCATTAGTGCATGTGGCTTAATCATATCTTTTTCTAACTCTTTAGAAAGTATCTCTACGTCATTATGACGAGACCACAAAATAAGTTGATAATGAAAATGAGGATACGTATTTTGCCAGCATTGGAGTTGCTCTTTTAGGTAAAAGTCATCATCAGTTGTTGCAAGCCAATATAAGGATATTGTTTTGTTTGATGGTAACAGCGATTCGATAAGCGCTTTCGCTGGCGCAAAACCCGTACCGGCTGCGATGAGGATCATTTCATCGCTCTTATGAATTCTCTCTAGATGATAATCTCCTTTAGCATTAGAGATAGCGATACTATTACCCACCTTAAGCATCTTAAATAACTCAGAGCACAAAAGATTATCGCTAACTTTTCTGATATGGAATTCTAACCGTCCATCATCCGTGGGCTTAGATGCAATAGATATAGGTATAGGACCTTTAGGCGTTATAAATTCAATATACTGCCCAGGTAAAAAGTGTATGTGTTCTTTAAGTTGTGCAGTTATTTGATAGATATTATTTCTAAGTGATATGATGTCTTGTATCACGACTTCGTTTGACACGTTATACTTATCTACTTCTTGATATGAAATTGAGCTCATCATAACGCTCGTATCATAAAAAAGCTATTTCTACGCTTTAGTTTCTGGATTAATCGTATGAGGAATCGGCATTGGGTTAGGCTCTTCTGCTCGACAATCACGCATATCGCTATCAGAACGAATCGTCAACTCATCTTCATCCTCTGTTGTAATCTTGAGCGCTTCAGTTGCAACACCTTGAGCTGGAACAGGTGGATTTACCTGTTTAGTTGGAACCGGTTGGGCAAAAATACCATGCTCTGATAATTTGAGCGCTTGCGCACTTTCTTGTTTCTTTTGTAGCTTTTTCGTCATCACTTTCTGAAATAAGCATATCAACAAGGTTGTAATACCAGCAGCAACAACCAGTCCCACTCCTGCTGGCGGAAAAGCAAGGGCTAAAGCGGTCATGCCCATGCATATAAAAAGTCCAATTGCCACACCAACATTTAATTTAACCTGTTTTTTCTCATGCCCCTTCATTGACTTTAATTGATTAATTTCTTGCTCGATTTGCTGTCGTTTAGGCGAATTCACATCAAGGGCTTCGGCCTGTTTTTGAAGAGATTTTATCGTACTATCATAGTGTCTTATTTTTTGTATAGACTTTCCAATAGACGTCAGAATATCAAAGAAATATAAACCGACTGTTAAAAACAGTGCGGGATTTCCAGTAAGTGCGAAACAATTAATTAAACCAACCATGAGCCAAACGCCATCATTTGCCAGCTCATACCAGCGTTTAGACAATTCATCTGTGAGTGGTGCACCACTGATTAAATGCTTTGTTACCAAGCCTAAATTGGTTAAAAATCTTGGTACATAAAAAACCCAACCAATATAATTAAGCGCAGGGCCCATTTTATCTAACGCTTTAACAAATTCGTGATACTGTCCACAAACAGACTGAATTTTATCAATAGCGATAAAAGCACGTCGCAATCTTACTAAAAAAAACAATCGGTACCAATTAATCTCGCCCGTCAACTGACGAATCGCAGTCGCTGAGACGAGTTTATTTTTATAGTCCACATCATATTTTTGCTTTGGTACACTGGGTCGAAAATGGCTGTTGGATAAATTAATTGCGACTATAAGCGCATTATACTCATCATTATAGTACTTGCACTTACGTGGATTATCGTAATGTCTATAATGTGCTGCTAAAACCGCAGCCAAGTCAGCAAGTTCAGCGGCTAATTTCTGCGCTGACTCTTTATGCTCGTTGACATTGTTTTGTTCAGTTGACATTTTTAGTCGTCTAGATAGCAGAGATATTTTTGCTTGATAACGAAGTTCTAAAGAGGTCGCTTCTAAATAGCGCAAAGAAGCGCCATTACTAGGTATGGTGCTATCAGTTTGTAACTGGCCCTCAAAAGCATCGTGCGATTCTGCCATTCTTTCCCTCAAAAAAATGCGAGCATTGGTACATAACTCTATAAAATACAGCATAAAACTTAAGCTCGTATTAACACGATATAAGCTTTATAACAGACTAAGGACTTATGCATCATCTGATCATAATTATAACACAAAAGCCTTGATGTACAAATAATAACCAACAGTAAAAACACAGATAAATATGATTTTAAATATATAAATCAATTAGTTATGTAAATTCTTTCCGGTTATTCAACGCTACAGTTTAGTACAGTTTCTGGCAGCAATTCATTCAACTTGCTTAAGCCTGTAGGCTTTGGGACAATAACGAACTCAATTGTTAGCTCAATGTTTGGAACTGTCATGCAAAATCCCCGATACTTAGCCAATGCCATACGCGCACTCAGTATGGATGCTGTAGAGCTTGCTCAAAGTGGCCATCCAGGTATGCCTTTAGGCATGGCAGATATTGCTGAGGCGTTATGGCGAGAATGCCTTAACCATGCCCCTTCAACGCCTAACTTTATCAATCGTGATCGCTTTGTATTGTCTAACGGTCACGGCTCCATACTTCTATATGCTTTATTACATTTATCAGGATATCAATTAACCATTGATGATATTAAAAATTTTAGGCAACTACACAGTAAAACGGCGGGGCATCCAGAATTAGACAGACACATTGGTATAGAAACAACAACAGGGCCTTTAGGTCAAGGAATTGCCAATGCTGTGGGCATGGCTATTGCTGAAAAGTCTTTGAGTGAAGCATACAATCAACTTCAATACCCCCTAATCAATCACTACACTTACTGTTTTGTTGGTGATGGCTGCTTGATGGAAGGTGTATCTCATGAAGCCTGCTCTTTAGCTGGAACATTAGGCCTAGGAAAACTCATCACATTCTATGATGATAATGGGATTTCCATCGATGGCAAAGTAGACAACTGGTTTCATGAAGATACTAAAAAACGCTTTGAATCCTATGACTGGCAAGTCATTGGCCCTATCGATGGTCATAGTCGCGACGAAATTTTAAGCGCTATTTTCAATGCTCAGCAAGACACACTAAGACCATCTCTTATTATATGTAAAACACACATTGGTTACGGCTCACCTCATTTACAAGATAGCGAGAAAAGTCATGGAGCCCCATTCGGCAAAAAAGAGATTGAGGCGACAAAAAATAATCTTAACTGGAGCTTTGAGCCTTTCGATATCCCTAAAGAAATTTACAAAGCCTACGATGCACTCGATAAGGGACGAGACCTCGTCTCCACCTGGGAGTCAATGTTTGCTGATTATAAAAAAACTTATCCAGAAAAAGCTGATGAGTTTTTAAGGCGCATCAATGGAACACTACCTAAAGATTTATCACAGACATTTTCCGAACTGTTTGCTCATATTAAAGCCGATGCTAAAGATTCCGCGACACGAAAAAGCTCACAAAAAGTACTTGAGCATATAACATCGTTAATGCCTGAATTAATTGGTGGCTCAGCTGATTTATCGGGCTCTAATAATACAAAAGTAAAAGATGCTACCACCATCACACCAGGACACTTTAACGGCAATTATATCCACTATGGTGTTAGAGAGTTTGGTATGGCTGCCATCATGAATGGTTTAAGACTTCATGGTGGATTTATTCCTTTTGGTGGAACATTTTTAGTCTTTAGTGACTATGCAAAAAATGCCATTCGTTTAAGCGCGCTAATGAAACAAAAAGTTATCTATGTCTTAAGTCACGATAGTATCGGCCTTGGAGAAGATGGGCCAACACATCAACCCATAGAACATCTTGCCTCTCTAAGACAAATTCCAAATGTACACGTATGGCGACCTGCTGATGAGCTAGAAACTGCTGTTAGTTGGCAGCAATCTCTTGAATATGAAGGACCTAGCTGTATTTGCCTTTCAAGACAAAACTTACCATCAGTGTCTACACATATTTCTGAAGAAGTCATTGCTAAGGGTGGGTACATACTGAAAGAGCAAGGCAGTATCCCTGAGCTTATTATTATCGCTACAGGCTCTGAAGTAGAAATTGCTCTCAACGCCTACGAGCAATTAGCCACATCTCATGATAATATCCGCCTGATATCGATGCCTTGTGTAGACATATTTTTAAATCAACCAAAAGCCTATCAAGAGTCGGTGTTACCAAGTGCTTGCAAAAAGCGTATTGCCATTGAGGCGGGAAGCCCTGATGGATGGTTTCGTTTTGTAGGTTTAGAAGGTGACGTTCTTGGTATTAGCCAATTTGGTTTGTCCGCACCTTACAAACAAATATATCAAGCTTTAGGTCTAACCAGTGAACATCTAATTAAACGGGCTTTAGCTTTATAACTTAGTCCAGGAGTTTTTTGAATGAGTATTAATATTGCTATTAATGGATATGGTCGTATTGGCCGCAATGTCCTTCGTGCTATCTACGAAAACTACAATGCACAGGATATAAAGATCATTGCCATAAATGATTTATCTGGCATAAAAACAACTGCGCACCTCACAAAATATGATTCAACCCATGGTCATTTTCAAGCTGATGTGCAAGTTTCTGGTGAAGACTTACTGATTAATGGTGATCACATTACGATTACCAAAGAGCGCCAACCTAACCAGTTACCTTGGAAAGACTTGAATATAGATATTGTCCTTGAGTGCACAGGACGCTTTAATAATAAAGCGGATGCTTCAATGCACCTAGATGCAGGGGCTAAAAAAGTACTGGTTTCAGCGCCTTGTACTGATGCAGATAAAACGATTGTTTATGGAGTTAACCACGAGCTCTTGGGTGAAGCAGACACAATAGTCTCAAACGCATCATGTACCACAAACTGTTTAGCGCCTCTAATCAAACCATTACATGATACTATTGGTATTGAATCAGGCCTTATGAACACTGTGCATGCCTATACTCGCGATCAAATGCTCATTGATGGTCGCCATAAAGACTTACGTCGTGCTCGTGCTGCGGCACACTCAATTATCCCCACAAGCACCGGTGCTGCTAAAGCAGTTGGACTGGTTCTTCCTGAGTTAAAAGGAAAGCTTGAGGGATTCGCAACGCGCGTACCCACGCTCAATGTGTCAGCTGTTGACTTAACACTTAAAATGTCGCGTGAAACCTCTGTTGATGAAATTAATCAGTGTTTAGTCAACGCAAGTGAGGGCGTGTTGAAAAATATTTTAATCACCAATGAAATACCACTAGTCTCTTGTGACTTTAATCATCATCCTGCATCAAGTATTGCAGATCTTACACTGACTAGCGTGATTGGTGATTTAGTCAAAGTATATGCTTGGTACGATAACGAGTGGGGATTTTCAAACCGAATGATAGATACAGCGATGTATATGATGCGCTAAAATCAAAAATATCGAGTACTTTTATGGTAGCGCTATCCTTAAAAGTACTCATCTACTTACGTTCATCACCACCTCTAAAATTTAATAACGATATTCGCAGCGCCTTGTATATGAGTGGATTCATTTAAACCACAAATTAGAGCCACTCCTACAGTCAACTGCCTATTTAACTGACGCTTCATACTTAATACATATTGTTGTGCAAACAAACCAAGCTGCTTAAAGTCAGCGTTATACTTCAATCGCTTGGGGAAAATACCACTGGATGATGCAATCAGTTTAGTACTCTTTCCATAAAGCAGTATTTTATACTGTGCCTCTAAATCATACGCGCTCAAATGGCTCATCGATTCAATCCTTCCTATCGCCTCTGAAAGTTCAAATCGCATAGAAAATGGCTGTTTACTCGCCATCACATACATATTGATGGCTTTAGTTTGCGGACTAACACGCAATGTTGACAACACTTTATTGTTATCTTTTATTGCGTTTAAGAAACCAATAGCCGCAGTTAAGTTAGCATCGTCAATTTTAAAATCTTTTTGATATAAAAAACCATATTGATTTCTATTTTCACTTAAAATTGCTTTAAGCAAATGATTGTCATGTTTATAACCTAGTGACAGAGCAGGCGCAATGACTCTAAATATTGATTTGGTTAGTGGGTTCGGTTCAACATCATATTTATTAAAATCACCGTAAGATAAATATTGTCGACCCAAGGTGATAAACCATGGCGAACGATTTAAATCACCAATGGTCATAAACGCATCTAGTAAGCGACGCTCATTTATCTGATAATTTGCCTGAAACAGAAGCTCATCGTTCGGATTTAGCAAAAAGTTTAAACGAACATTTTGCAATTCGCCTGAGATTTCGTTAAATAAATATAATGGCTTGTTAGACCGCTTTGGGTAGCGAAAAAAAGTAATTAAATCTCCACCTATTACAAAAAAAGGCATATCACTATGCGCTTTCATATTCAATAAATTGAGATCACGATTGACTCTACCCGTCTCTGAAATAAAAAGACCATCATACAGCCCATACCCTATCCACTGATTAGAGGCAATAACAACTCTATAGACACAAAGGCAGGCAAGAATAGTTAGGCTGATTTTTTTAAGCATTTAATAGTGCTTTTTCAGGCTTAAGCTTACTCAAAAAAAGCAATAAGGCACTGAAGCTTGTAGCCATCAACACAAAAGATAGTGAGCGAGCGGTTTGCACACCCAGGGTTGATACAAAAAAACTAAACGCTCCAGAAATAAGCGACTGCAAAAATAAAGAAAACCCAAGTGCGGTTGCTTTCTTTTTTGGAAAAGGTTTAACTGCAGCAACCATGGTAGTCGAAATAATAAAACCCGTTCCATAGTAATAAATTATCATGGGCACAAGTAGATTAAGTAGCATAGATTGATATGAAAAAACGGCCATTAAAACACTACTAAAAGCCAAACAAGACACACCTACACCAATCAACCGATACGCATCAAATCGCTTAACTGCTTGCGCACAACTAAAGGTACCTACTAAATGAGATAAGCCTAAAATAGTAACCACAGTTCCATATGAAGACTTTGATACCCCCATCTTAACCATCATAATAAATGAAGCTGAAGTGTTAAACGCTGTTTCTCCTGCCACCATAAGTGCACTGATAAAAAGGCAGGATAAAAATAACGTGTTTTTACTCACGCTAAAAAAATCTAGCGTAATACTTTTAATACTTATCATTTGCCTGCGTTTTTTCTGTAACGTTTCGGGCAATAGAAAAAACATAAACAATAAAACAATACCAGGATAAATACTCATGAATTGGAACATCATATGGTAGTTAACGTTTTTAGATAATTGTGCGCCGACTAGTGGTAACAAAGGAATAATGATACCTGCAAAAGTAAATAAATATCCAAAGGAGCGTACAGGACTATTAGAAGCATCATTAATCATCGCTCGCCCCATCAATAAAGTACCGCCAACTGCAATACCTTGAATAAAGCGCAACACCAACATACCCAGCATAGACATAGGAAAACTTAACGATAAACTACTGGTCACAAATAATAAAAGAGCCATAAGCATTAGTGGCCTGCGACCAAAGCGCTCTGAAAAAACGCCCCAAAGTAATAAGCTCAGTGCTTTACCAAAGAAAAATATACTTAACATCATCTGCGCAAGATGAATATTACTGTTTGGAAGCTCAGCTATCTGTGGCAAATATGGGGTCACAAAGTGCACCGCCATATTTCCTAAAAACCAAGTCGACAGCACAAATAAATGTAATAACCTCATAAAACATGTTCTCCATGTGGCGCTTGAATACGCGTATTATTTATTTCTACTACACTGATTATTGATATCAATATATATACAAGAGCCATAATCAAAAAAATTATTTCAATAGACATAACACCAGTTAAAAGAGCACCAAACATCACGCCGGACAAGTTTCCAAGTTTAGCAACAGAGTTCGCCAAACCAATCATATATCCTTTATTAACAACACTATCTGTCAATAATGTATATAAAGCCGGTAACAGAGCACTTAACACAACTCCCCAAAGTAATCGACAAATAAGAACGCACATAAAAGAGTGCGCTTCATACTGAAACAAAAGCACAAGCGCACCAAAAACAGAAATAGTACCTATGTAGATAAAAGAGCTTATCAACCCATACTCATTCTTAAAAAAACTAAATATTCTACTAGAAAACTCGCTGCATAAAATAATAGACACGGCGGGAGCTGTATACATAAAGCCAACTAAAAATGTCGAGCCACCACCTAAAGCCATCGCATAGAGCGCAAAAAATGACTGCGGCAAAAACTTAGCAAGTTGTGATAAAAACACAAGAAATAAAACCACTACTACTTTTGATGTTAGAGAAACGCTCTTTTTTGGGGTGCGCTCTCGAATTTTTACATGAGTGTGATCAGGCAGTGCATACGCAAAAATAGCGGTTGAAATAAAACAGCACAATGAAGATAAATAAAAAAGATTTTGATAGCTTAAAAACGCCAAAATACTTCCGCCAACCATACCTCCCGCTGCAGTGGCAATTGATTTCACTGATTGTAACCGAGATAACATCAGTGTTTTTTTTTCTTGATGACAACTATCAACTGCATACGTTTGCATCGCAGTAATAAAACCAGCAAAAACACCTTGCATAAAACGAATCGCTATAAAAGCATACGCAGAAGACACCATGCCTAAACAAAATTGGCAAATACTTAGTGTTAATCCTGCCCTTAAGACCATCATTTTAGCACCGTACCTATCTGCCATTCGCCCCCAGAATGGTGATAAGAAAATCATACCAACCATAGGGGCGCTAATAGCGAGTGCACTTAACTTTGCTATCTGATGCTTATCGGCTATCACTAATATTTTCATGATTAAAGGCAAAAAAGGATTAACCGCTTCCATTGATAACAACGTCAACAAAAAACATAAATACATCCATGGTTGTTGACGTGTGCTCACGATGAACTCTCTATTAATGGATTAGCGATTTCACGATATAAGTAGTTTCCTTGGCAAGGCTCTAAACGCATACGTAATAATGATTTGAGTTGCCATGGCTCTCTAAAAAGGATTTTTCTTGCATCAAACATCTCTTGTGCTGTTAAAAACGACTTAAGTTCTATGAGTATATTTTCTAAAATTCCGCTCACTACTTTCCACAAATGCTTTTCATTGGCGCCATAAACATGATGGCTCAACGCACTAATAACATAGGCTAAATGGCTTTGTAGGTTTGCATGTATAAATTTATTATTCACCTCATTAAAATCATCAGTATCAATCATGACCGATTTATCAATCGCTAATAAATAACCTCGACGCTTTAATCTAGGACGATAAAGCCTAATGCCACCCAGATCACGGTTTAAATGCTTTTTAGGAAAGCCTTTACTATCAAATACAACAAACGTATTTTGTTGATGCGCTTCTAAAGCGATGCCATATTTTAAAAACAATGTCGTTTGACCTGGTAACAGCATCTCGCAATAGTGATGAAAGAATTCATTTAGTGAAAGATTAGAGGTTTCAAAAATTTCAACAATTAGTGGTTTATGTGAAATAGGTGATCGTTTAAACAATGCCGCAAGAGCTATAGCGGTCTCATCATCTTCAAGATAATCACAAGGATTTTGTCGTAATAGTGCCGATAAATGCTTACCGTTTGTATGCTGAGTCGCAATTCCACCTAAGTCTTTAAGCACAAAAAGAGTATGATTAAAGTGATTTTCTGCTGTTAATATTTGCTGAAAGACTGTCGATATTCTAGGACCATTAAAAACGGATCCAGGAGATACAGTACGCATAGCACTTGTTGTATGTACTGCCGTTGCTAACTTAATATGTGGTGCGATCTTTTGTAGGTTGCTTACAGTTCGAAACGACATAGTCGGTGTTACCATCATTTGACAATCAACATCAACTAAAAGGTTTTCAGAAAAAAACTCTTTAAACATGTCGGGTAGGGTATGTGTGAGCTGCCAAGGATGTATTGGTAGCGGATAGTAGTGACTGGCTTTAAACCCTCTAGCTGCTAAACGCTCTTTCCAATTTGCCATTGCTTCAGGAAATGCATCGTTCATATGTTGACAAATATTCTCACCACTTAACCGTACACAACGTCTTGAGATTGCAAGCCAAGAAATAGAAAACTTTGTTTGAAACTCTGGTGAGTAAGCTAATGTCTCTCGTGTTGAAAAACCCATTTTAGCTTTAGCATTCGGATGATAAGGATGCCCCTCAGATCCCCACTGCTCAAAAAAAATGGCTCGTTCATGCTGAAGTTTATATGCCAAACTCCATTGCCATAAACTACGATGCTCACTCTTCTCAAGTGACTTCGAAAACATATAATCAAACGCATAATATAATGCCAAGTTGATGACTGAGGCATTCAGCTCATCACATAACTGTTGCCACGCCCAAAATCGTGACGCAGGTTTAGCTTGAGCAACCAGTTTTTTTAACGCTAGTAGATAAGTTTCAGGACAATAAGCTTTTATCTCCCCCTGATAAAGCCCCTCTTTTTGTGTAGCTATACGTAGCTTTGAAAGTGTTTCTCGACGAGCTTTAGATAAAAAGAAATCCAGTTGTAGTGGTGTCAACTCTAAACCATGCTCAAACATTAATAAGCGCAGCCGGGAAGCTGCATCATTTATTGCTTGAATTGTAGGCATAATGGCACAATTAGATCAGTGATAATGCGTTATGATAAATGATAATGGTTCTCATTTGCAATGATATAAATCATTAAATTGAAACTTTTTGTCAAAGCTCAAACTAACTCCTTGTAAAAAGATAAAAATATTCATTACACCTAAAAAGCAACAAATAAGTTAACCAACTGTATTTTATAAGCTTTCTATCAAACTCGACCGCCATCAACTCGCATCACCGTACGCGTGACAAAATCATTATCTATCAAATATAAGATGGCTTTTGCTATAGAATCGCCACCACCTACCGTGCCGAGTAAGGTTTTTTTTAAAATAGCTTCTCGCTCACTTTTGCCTACATCTAAGCAAGTTGGCCATAATACGACCCCAGGGCAAATGGCATTCACCCGTACCTTGGGGGCAAACGCCTGAGCAAGGCTTTTGGTTTGTGAAATTAAAGCAGCCTTGCTCATAGAGTATTGGATAAAGTCCTCTCTAGGCTCAATACCATTGATATCTGCAATATTAACAATAGAGCCATTATTTTGTTTTAAGTACGGATATGCACCTTGACTCAAATAATAAGGTGCCATTGCGTTAATTTGATACTGTTTCTGCCAATCTGTTATTTCATCATCAGGGACATACACGGCGGCATTATTCACTAAAACATCGAGACGCCCTTTCCACGACACCGCGCTTTCAACTACTTTTGAAATGCTCTCTAAAGAGGACAAATCGACGTTTAATGCTAAAGCAGAGCCCTCTCGATATCGGCATAGCTCCTCTTCTAACTTAGAAGCTGGCGTTTTTGAGGCTGCATAAGCAATAACCACATTAAAACCTGCCTGATGCAGTGCCTGTGTAATTGCATGCCCCAGGCGAACTGCGCCACCGGTAATTAAGGCAACTTTTTGTTGTTTGCTGCTCATTTGTTATCAATCAATGTATAATCCCTACCAAATACTATGAAAGCACTCTCAAAATAATGCAAGCGCTGACTGAAACCATTAAAAAAAAAATAAAAGAGCAAAAAGGACTCATCTCCTTTCACGATTTTATGCATCTAGCACTGTATGCGCCCAATAATGGATATTATACGGGCGATAAAATTAAGTTCGGTAAACACGGTGATTTTACCACTGCACCGGAAATGACCCCTTTGTTTGCAAAAACCATTTGCTCAGAGTTAACTCCATTAATTAAAATAAAAGAATTTACAAATATTCTCGAGTTTGGTGCTGGTAGTGGAAGACTCGCCTTAGACTTACTACTATCTTTAGAGGCCTCTCACGCATTACCTGAGTATTATTTTATCATCGAAGTAAGTGGGCATTTAAAAGCTAAGCAAATTGAAACTTTTAAAACCCATGCACCACATTTACTTAAGCGCGTTAAGCATTTAGACACCTTACCCAAAACACCGATAAATGCCATCGTTATTGCCAATGAAGTACTGGATGCGATGCCCGTGCATCGATTTCGCATTCATGAAGATCAGCTACAAGAGAGCTTTGTCACGTTTAATGATGGTCAATTTGCTGAAGTCTTTAGCAAGCCTTCTAGCGCATTAGAGACGACGCTAAACCCTCTACTCCCACTACCCGAAGGATATATTAGCGAAATAAATTTATACATCAAACCCTGGTTGAAAGCGCTCAGTCAGTCCATTCATAAAGGACTGGTGCTATTGTTTGATTATGGCTTTTCAACCGACGAGTATTATCATCCTGATAGAGCACATGGAACACTGATGTGCCACCATCAACATAAGGCCAATAGCAATCCCTTTGCTCATATTGGCGAGCAAGATATTACAGCTCATGTGGACTTTGGATATGTACGCTTTTGTGTTGAGTCACTCAAAATGCAGCTATTAGGCTATACAAATTTAGCTGGTTTTGTGATGAGCAATGGCATTTTGCATTTATCAGAAGCAAACGATGAGGCTTCGCGATTTAAAGACAATCAAGCCATTAAACAATTTACCATGCCTCAAGAGATGGGAGAGATTTTTAAAGCAATGGCAATAGGTATTGCTTTTGAAGCACCTTTAAAAGGATTCATGTTACGCGATCTTAGTCGAATGCTATGAAGGACGCACTTAAAGAAGAACCAAATACGAAAATAACATCTCTTAAAACAGCTATTATTCGTGTCGTCATCTTTAATACTAAAAATGACGGCTTCGACTACAAAATCACCTATGGTGATATCAAGTGCGGCATGCGTGTGAGTGTTACGCTACGTGGGCACAAAAAAATCGGTATCATCAGTCACATTTATGAACCCACCTACCAACCTAGCTATCAAGTATTGGACATTGATGACATTATTGATGAGCAACCCATTATCCCCAAAGAGCTATTATTACTTTGCGCTTGGGCTAAAGATTATTATCAATCTAATCTCAGCGAAGCCTACAAAAACATCATTCCAAAACGCTTGCGTGTGGGAAAAGCATTACTTCCCTCTAATCGTTTAAAAAAACATGAAGTAAAGATAAATCAACACAAACAAGAATTTTTGAAACTAAACGATGAGCAACAAAAAGCTTTTCAACATATATGCAAAAACCTAACAGCATATCATAGCTTCTTATTGTTAGGAGTCACTGGCAGTGGTAAAACCGAAGTATACTTTCACATCATGCGAGAAGTCTTAAACGCGCAAAAAAATGTTTTAATTCTAGTTCCTGAAATTGGTCTGACGCCACAACTCATTCATCGCTTAAGTGCTCGCTTTACTTTACCCATGACCATTATCCACTCAAAATTAAGTGATGGTGAGCGTCATTTAGCCTATTTTTCTTGTCTAACGAATCAATCACGAATTATTGTTGGCACGCGAAGTGCTGTATTTTCCCCCATCAGCAATTTGGGATTAATGATCATTGATGAGGAGCATGATTTATCATTCAAACAGCAAGATTCCATGCGCTATCATGCAAGAGATATTGCTATAAAACGTGCGCACCAGCTCAATATTCCTATTATTCTATCTTCAGCCACACCTTCTTTAGAAAGTTTTTATAATACCTCAATTCAAAAGAGCACATTACTGACACTAACACAATCGGCAAAACAACAAGCAAAGAAAAAAATATCTATCATCGATATGCGTGGACAAAAAATTATCGACGGGCTATCTGAAAAAGCATTACATGCCATAGAAAAAACGCTATCTCAGGGGAAGCAAGCGTTTGTCTTTTTAAACCGTC
>JAUICE010000072.1 GCA_030428185.1 Gammaproteobacteria bacterium | reverse complement strand
CATTAAACAAACAATCATGATAACAACATATAAAAGTGTTTTGGTTAGGTGGATATGCTGTAGTAAAAATTGAGATGCAAAGGTGAGTAAAATGACGCCAAGAAGAACGATGGAAAATTTAATCCATGATAGCGGTGTTTTATCTGGACCAAATGCATAACAAGCAATCGATCGTCGTTGAAGATAATAATTAGCTAGGGCTGAACACAAACCAACAAAACTTACGAAGAAGGCGCTAGACCAGCCAAAGTGCTCAGATACATTTGGACCAATTAGCATCGCAAAAATAGATCCAATATTAATCGCCATATAATAAAGTGTGAATGCACCATGAAGACGCATGTCATTTTCTTCATAACATTTAGATAGAAGATTTGATGGGTTTGCTTTGAATAAGCCATTACCAACACAAATAATGGCAAGCGCTAAAAATACAAAATGTTTATTGGTGATTGCAAGTGACAAGTAGCCAATAGCAAGAATAATCATTCCAAGCACTATCGTGCGTTTTGTACCGAGAACTTTATCACCGACGTAGCCACCTAATGCAACCAGCCCGTAGAGTAGAGCAGAGAACGCGCCAAATGTGTAAAATGCTTTTGTTTCAGAAAATCCAAGTTGGTGTACAAAGAAGAAGGCAAGAATGCCATTAACTGTATAAAAACCAAATCGCTCCCAAAATTCGAGCATAAAAATTAAGTAAAACGCGCTAGGTTGCTGCTTAAATAACGTACTCATCCATATCCCTTTATCGTTGAGTGAACATAAGAACCTACCTGAAGTTGCAAAAAAATACAAATTTTTGCTTTTGGATTGATGCCTTTTACAGGCATCAATAAGGCTTTTATTTATATATCAGATAGTTATATTTTTTTTAAACGACCGTGATTTTTACAGTCTGTTGTGATGAGTCTGGTTCATTTGGAATTGCTGTGGCGAGACCAAGCATTACTTGGAAGCCTTGAAGTTTACGTTGATAATTTTTTGCCAATTTCCTTTCGTAGGTAAATGAGTGCGGCAAGTCACGAAGAGCGAGCTCGATTTTTGGTAATAACTCTTTAATACAAGTATTCATTTGCGTTTTTTGCCATTCGTGGCTATTAAAAAAAAGTCTGGACTGACGGTCAAACTGATTAAGCATGTTTTTAACGTCTAGGAATGCAGCATAGGCATTGACGACCTTTTGTAGCTGATTGATTTCGGGCGCATTTTTATTATCTTTCTTTAAAAGCGTTACCAGTTGATTGATTTCTTTTTGTAAGATAGGAATAAAGCGCTGCTCTCGAATCACTCTCTCTTTTAAAGAAGCATTTTTAACAGCTATCTTATGGTGCTGAAAGCGAAGAGTTGACTGCATAAAGTACTCGTGAAGATCTATTGATTTGATAGCGCCATGTCGAACGTCAATGACATCAACTAACCACTTCTCGAGCTTTAGGCTATCGCGTATCCCATGCGCTAAGCGGTAGTCGCTCATGGATGCTGCATCACCGATTGGAATAACCATAGGTAGTTTATCATTGCCTTTAAAGCCTCGGTAACTAGGATCAGCAATAGCGATAGGTTGATGTGTGAATTGAACAACATTAGTCTCATCTGAGTGAGAAGATTGCTCTGATGGATGAGTGTAAGAAACTTGAATAGTCTGACTGATATCTTCTAATTTCTTACCTATATGAATACCCATCATGAGTTTTATCCACTCATCTTGCTGATCTTTAGTTAAAGATTTGGGTATCTCCATAGATAGACAAACGCAAGATTTACCCTTTGATGGATTGTCCTGATTACTTTCAGTATTAATATGATCAACTTTAAAGGTTGGAAAGATAAATCTCTCCCAGCCCATTTTTCTAAGACGAGTTAAGGCGGCTATTCTAGATACACTGGTAGAAAACTTTGGATGTTCAAATACAGATGAAGGCATGTTGGCTTGTAGTTGTTCTAGGTCACTAGTGTCAATCCAGACTTTAGCCATCATGTGTTTTGGCGCAATGTTATGCGTAAGGAGATATTCACGCCTGAAATGCTTTTCGCCTAGGGCATTGTTTACGGCAGTCAAGACGACACCATCTTGCCCACTAGCATCAAAAACATAGTCGGCATCCAAAGTCTCATTAGAACCCGCATTATTTTGGATAATGATCCCTTTTTTATCTTTAGCAAAGCCAGTAAATATACCTGTTTTCACAGTTATGGATGGATTTTTTTGTACCTGTTCATAGAGACCCTGCTCAAATTCCTCAAGTTGGCCCCCTTCATAGGCTTGTGGTACATATAATTTTTTAAAAAAACTTCCCTCATTTAAGTATTTATTTATCTTTTTAAACGCGTGTTTATCTAAGGGAGCTGGATTTGAAAATTCACCAGGTTTTGGATCGAAAATAATGATATCTTTTATTCCTTTTTTAGCCAGAAGCAACGCAAAAGAAAGGCCAGCAGGGCCAGCACCAATAATCACCGTTTTAGACATGTTTTAGCCACTAATGCAAACAAGTTGAGTCAAAATAATACAGTATTTTAGCTCAAAAAACAAGCTGTTTGTTTCTTTATTTATACCCAATGATTAGAAAATAGGCCATCTTCGATAAGTCTTTGGGCAGGCGCTATCTTCTTCTAAATGGAATGCAGGCGCCAATCGTTCACGTTTCCATTGAGAGCGTTTAGCCAGTTTATCATAACGATGTACCCAAGTTTGTAATTCATTTTCACTATACACGCCAGAAAAGGACGCTAAGAGCCCAGTAAATAACGTACTACCTTCTAAATATTTTACTTGTGATAAGTATTTGATTTTATCGAGGACTTCATAGGGCATCAAATCACGTTCATCAGTTTGTGACTCGGGCCTTAACTCAGCTGAAGGATTTTGTTTACTAATATGTACTAAAGAGGGTGCTTCTAAATAAGAGCCTTTGTACTCAAAGCCTTCATCGCCAAGAACACTGAGAAGATGAAGAATATAAGTTTTAGACAGATCACCAATAGGTGCCAATACGCCAGCGGTATCACCATCCATTGTACAATAGCCAACAACCGCTTCTGAAAAGTTGCTGGTTGTGATTAAGAGTTTGTTTTCTATGTTTGCGAGCATCCAAACGCCTGGAGCGCGTGATCTTGCTTGAATATTTTGTAGTGCAATGTCATCTTTCTCGAAAGAAAGTGCTCTACCAATAGCACGCTCTACTTTGTCTTTATAACAGTCGACCAAGTCATCGATGTTCCATTCATGATGGGTCGTATTAAGCTCAGAGGCGAGATCATAAGCAAGTTGTTTTGTTTGCCCTGATGAGTACTTAGACGCTTGGTAAACCGTGATTAAGATTTCCTTCATTGCAAGTTTAAAAAAATCATCTTCAGTAATAGCTTCATCTTCATCAAAGTTAATACCAACCATTTTTAGTTTTTCTTTATAGGCTTTTCGGCCAAAAGTTTTTAGTGCAAGCCATTGAGAAAGGGTAACGGTAAACGCGCATATAGCTGAATCGGCGCCTCCACTTAGACTGATGACAAAACCTTTGGTTTTAGTTTTCATCATCCAGTCCCATAAACCTCTGGCAATGGCAAGTAAAATTTCTCGATCATCGGTAATTTTCTTGGCGATGGTATTTGTAGGGAGTGTTGGTTTTTCCAATGTGATAGGTGTCTCGCTCTTCTCATTATTTTTTAAAACAATGGAGATAGAGCCTAAAAGTAGTGCCTCATTAGTAAATAAGAATCGTTCGCTTTCAGCAATTAGCTTGCCATTTTGAGCTATAAAACAAACACCATCATAGACAATCCGTCCCGCTTCACAACCTAATAAGTTTGCATATATATAAACACCTTGAAAAGCTTTGGCACTGTCTAATACGAGCTTTCTTCTAATGACTTGTTTACCCAATGCATAGTGGCTAGCGGAAGGATTTAAAATAATGTCTAGCGAGTCATTTTCAAGTAGTGGTCTTGTCTTAGTCCAAGCATCTTCACAGATTTCAATGCCAATATTTAAGTTTAAAAAACGGCAATCAACATCACCTACAGAAACAGGCTGCCCATCAATATCTAGAGTTGCTTCTTTGCCATAAGGCCAAGGAGTGAACCAACGTGGCTCATAATGTATACCTTTTTTAGCAAGTGTGCGCTTAAACGTTATTGCGCGAATATTCCCATCATTAATCCATGCACAAGCATTGTATAATTGATTATTTTCAAACTGAATGGGTAGACCAACGACAACCATTAGTGAGGCAGGAACGCTCTTTCTAATACGCAATAAGGCTTGCCAAGCATCGTCAATTAGATTTTGGTAAAAAAACTGATCTTCAATACCATATCCAGTCAAGCATAATTCAGGTAGCACTAATAATTGTATATTTTGCAACACTGCATCATGAATAAGCTTTAAAATCGTTTTCTCATTTTTTGCAATGTTGCCAGAACTTGGATTTAGACTGCCACAGGCAACGTTAATTTCTATCGCTGTACTCAACGTAATTTCCAAAACAAAATCTATGGAGTGTATTTTTTCATATCTTGAGCAAGGTGGAAAGGGGGTATACAATCACCCTTTTGGCAATTGAGTTTTTTCATGCAGCAAATAGCGGTGCTTGGTGCGGCATTTGATCCACCAACCATTGGACATAAAGATGTAGTTGAGCAATGTTTAGAGCATTTTTCTGAAGTTTGGTTGGTGCCAAGCTTCAAACATGCTTTTAACAAAGAAATGAGTGATTACTCTCTACGAGTTCAAATGGCGGAGCTTTTTGTACAAGCGATAGGCAATAAAAATGTTAAATTAATGGCATGTGAGCATTTGATTGTTAAAGCAGGGCCTATATATTCCCTAGACTTAATGAACTTTTTAAAAGCCAACTATACAGGTGATTCAACGCGTCTTCGTCTTATTATTGGACCAGATAATCAACAAAATTTTCATCGTTTTTATCAGCATGAAATATTAAATAAACAGTTTAAGCCATTTGTTGTGAAAGAGCGTATTAATGTGCGCTCAACGGATGTAAGAGCGGCAATTAAACAGAAAAAAAATCTTAAATCATTGGTGCTAAAGCTTGTATCAGACTTTATTGTCACTCATCACTTATATTCCTAGAGCCTGTTTAGTTAAAAAATATCGTAGCGAGAAATAAGAGATTTTAGAGAAAATTTTTATGAAGTTGAGGCGAATAGCCAGTTTATTTAACGAAAATTTAGAAAAAGCTTCGCTAAATCTAAGTATTCTACAGCTGGTATTTATTAGCTAAACAGCCTCTTAATCGAATACGCAATTCATTTAATGACTACTTAATGACAGTTTATTTGCAGCCTCTGATAGCTCAATGGTTGTTCGTGTTTCGCTTTTACGCCAAAAAAGCGCATGATATTTTGCGGTTTTGCTTTGTGCTGCACAGCGATAGAATTTTTCTTTTTCACCTCTCTCAGTGATATGCTCCATCGAGCTTTGTAGATCAGTAATAAAAGCATTTTTTTCTTTCTTAATATTTCGACTATACCAAGAAAGATGGTGATAATGTTGTTCGTCTATGCGTGCAACCAAGCCTTCTATCGGTTTTATAACTTCCGCACAAGTCCACTGTTTGTGAGTACAAGCATATTGAAAAGCATTATCTTGCTCATCGGCTGGAAACTTTTCCAGTAGACTTGATAATAAGTCACTCGCACCCAAAGAAATGGTATATTCCAATAGTGTTAACCCTGTCACAGTGGTGATATTGCTGAGATTACTATTATCTTCACTGAGTAGTTGCGCTAATGATTCCTTACTGCCTTTGGCTATCGCAAGAATAATAGGATGAATCGGGTTTTGCTCTGAAACGACTTTTGTCAATTCCGCTGATTTCTGAGGCTCTAAATTTATTGATAGTGTTTGCGCAAAATTTGTGGCACTTATACCTTTACTTGATTTTAACGAAATAGGCTCGAAGCCAAGACTTTTAAGCCATAAAATCATATTACTCTTGGTCTGTCGTATCGCAAGATGTAAAGCAGTATCACCATTTTTATCAAAATGGTTTTCACACGTTGCTTTATGTTGAATGAGTAGCGCAGCAATTTCGGGGTGATCATAGATAACAGCTAGGTGCAGAGGAGTGTTTATAGAGTCGTCGTTGTCGATAATGTCGTTTGGATTAATGTCGGTGTGCATCAATAAAGCTTTGACGACGGAATACTGTCCGTAAATGATGGCTTTAATTAATGCTTTCTTACAAAGCGCTTGCTCAAATTTACCTCCTGTGAGACATAACGCTATAAGTGCATCCCAATGACAAAGCCGAAGTGCCTCAGAAAAAGGGCTCTCTTGATGAAAATTATTTAGCGATTCTGAAGCTTGATTGTTTCTTAATAAGGTCACTAAGTTCGCGTCATTTGCACGTACAGCATATATTAGGGCGCTATTACCAAGAGGAAAGTCTTGCCTATTTGTAGGGGCACCAAAATCAATCAATTGTTTAACGATAGCTTTTTTTTGTTTTTTCACAGCGATGAGTAAGGCTGATCCTGATAAAGTCATATCAATATTTTGCTCATCTTCAAGAGCATGGTTACAGTCCTTTGCTCTAAGCATCGCTTGTAGACAGCTCCATCGATTGAGTGAAGCAGCGAGTACTAAAGGTGTTGCATCATCGTTAGATCGAGCATGGTTTAATAGCTCAGGCTGCATGCTCACTAGGGTAAAAGCAAGATCTGGATTATTATTAATGATTGCTACGTGCAGTGCATTTTGTCCTAAATGATCTCTATAAATAGATTGCATGTCATCTACCCGTGAGCGTAGCGCATTAACTTTAGCTAAATTATTTTTTTTGCTGGCCTTAAAAAGTGGATACGCAATATCGTTATGAGGCATGGTGCTGCACCTTGATTTTTTTTTGGCCCATTATCCTTTCATATTGCATCATTTTCAACTTGATTCATTTATTAATAGAAACGCTAAGACAGATGCTAAAAAATATTGCACAAAATACTTGTTGGGTTAGAATGGTTCACGATGGTTTTGTATTGACCGGTTTTTATCGAATAATGATTTAGTCAGGAGTAGTTTTATGCCACAACTTACAGATGAACAGCAGCGCCAGTTAGATGCTTTAGTAGAAGAGCTACAAGTAGTCAATGAAAAAATAAAACAGTGCGAACATCAATTGGTAACAGCTGCCGTTACTGCGACAGCCACAGCATTTGTTTCTCTTGGTTTATCTTTTGTGGGCGGTAGTTTATTGATGTCACAACAATTACAACGGCACCATATGCTTTCAAGCCAAAGAAATATAATTTTAGAAAATATTCAGGGGCTACCTTTTGAACATGATTTTGTAGATGACTTCAAACCTTTTAGCAAAGAAGAGCTTTTAAATCTCAAAAGATTTGGTAAAACAGGTGGTAATATTGTTTCTGGTGCCAAAACTGCTTTTAGTGAAGGTGTCAACACAGTTAAAGAAGTGCTAAGGAAGAGACAGGGAAATGAGTCACAAGAAGCAGATTCCAGCACGTCTTCGATGAATATGAAATAGTCCTTACCTTAAATTATTTTACTAAGCATCAGGGCAAACACATGAGTGTGATAGTTGCGTTTGTCCTGTATGCGGCTATGGCTTACGATTCGACGGAGCCTAGAGCTTGCTGGTACAAAAAGGGTTGTAACGTGAACGGACACGGGAGGCTATCTATACCTCTATCCTTTCATAATGCGCGTTTTTAGACTTCAATATTTACTGTGGCCTAAAGAGATTAAATTATCGTAATAGACTTTGTTATTACTCAAATTTAATCTCTC
>JAUICE010000005.1 GCA_030428185.1 Gammaproteobacteria bacterium | reverse complement strand
CCGTACAACTTATTCATAAATAAGCAACCGACCCTCTCTTTGCAAATGGCTCGGCTCCATCCCGTCGCCTGCGCTTGAGTTTGCAAAGACAAAGTAAATAGCTATTCTCCCATGACTCATTAAAGTGAGGGGGAAGGTGAGGTTCTCCGTTACTTATTATTTGCAGATAAATAGCATCAAAAATATGCTACTTAGGCTTAAAGCCATTTTCGTTATCACTATGCTTAACTTCGTGATCATTTGAGGCGCTATCATCTATATTTGTATTTTGGTTTAGTAGCTCAAGTAGTTTGTCATTCATAAATTGACCCAATGTAAAACTATAGCCACAGCGCATTACAGCGATAAAAAGCATGCCTTTAGCTGTAATGGTTTTTAAAGAGTTTAAGGGCAGTGTTCGACCATTTTGGAAGAATAAACCTTTAATTGTAGAAAAAACACTGGGAGCTTTTTGAGTAGGTTCAGTTGCCATAATGACGCTTCTTGCATAATTAAAAGGCATTGAAACGATGGTTCCAGTTGCAGCTCCCGTAAAGTTTGAAAGTGTTTTGTTATAGCCTAGCTCACGCATTTTTATACGGACCAGCTCATATATACCACCGAATATAGTGTCTCTTAGCGTATATGCGAGTGTCCCTTGATTAAAAAACACTCCAAATTTTTGATGTTGCCAAAGATACTTTGCAGCACTAAAGAAAGAGGTATAACCATTAGATTTCATAAAATACAGCCTAACCTGAGTTGGGTAAGATGTAATAAGCGCATTACAGACACCTATAGTACTTCCATACAGGGTATTCGATAGTTCACGAGGCAAATTTAGCTGATTCTCTCCAACATTTTTTAGAGGTTGAAATGTATTTTGTAAAAAAAAGAATATTCCTGAGTTAGGTGCACGCTGTAACATTGTGGGCCCAAATCCTCTAAATGGTTGACTAAAATTATTTTTGTGTAAAAAGTTCGTGTTATTAGTCATCGCTAGATGGGTCGCTTTATCGATAGGAAAAACAAAAGCATGTGGAACCGTGCCCGCAGTTGTAGAAACTAGAGCGTTCTTTATGAGTTTTGTATCAAATAATGGTTGTACTTTCTGTTGTTCGTTAGTTTCATGAGGCATAGTAAAACTTAATAAAGCTGTTTTAGATCTAAAATTTAACACAAAATGTTAAAAATAAGCAACTAATCCTGGCAGTTAATCAAAATCAGAACTAGTAATTCAATGTCTGTTAAGTATATAATGCTCGCTCTTAAATTTTGATTATAGGCACGTAGCTCAGTGGTAGAGCACCACCTTGACATGGTGGTGGTCGGTGGTTCAATCCCACTCGTGCCTACCAATTTAACTTAAAATTCTTAAATAATTACTATGCCGCAAATAACACTGCCTGATGGTTCTCAAAGGTCTTTTTCAGAAGTTGTCACCGTTGCAGAAATTGCAGAAAGCATTGGCTCAGGTTTAAAAAAAGCTGCCATTGCTGGAGAGGTGGATGGTAAGCTTGTCGATTTGAGTTATTCAATTGATAAAGATGTAGCTCTTTCTATCATCACCAGTCGAGATGAGGCCGCTTTAGAAGTAATTCGCCACTCATGTGCACATTTATTGGCGCAGGCTGTAAAAGCGCTTTTTCCAGACGCACAGGTAACGATTGGTCCTGTTATTGATGATGGTTTTTACTATGACTTTGCTTATGAGCGCGCATTTACACCTGAAGACATAGAGGCAATTGAGCTTAAGATGGCTGAGTTTGCTAAAAATGATTATCCTGTGACTCGGCGTGAATTATCTCGTGATGAGGCAATTAAGTACTTTGAGTCGATAGGCGAGCACTATAAGGCTGAGATTATTCGTGATATTCCCGAAAAGGAAACCTTATCTTTATACAAGCAAGGTGACTTTGAAGATTTATGCAGAGGCCCGCATGTTCCATCAACAGGAAAAATCAAAGCATTTAAGCTTACTAAACTCGCTGGCGCATATTGGCGGGGCGATTCAAAAAATGAGATGCTACAGCGCATTTATGGCACAGCTTGGGCTGATAAAAAGGCATTAAAGGCATATTTACATCGTCTAGAAGAGGCGCAAAAGCGTGATCATCGTAAAATTGGTCGCGCACTAAATTTCTTTCATATTCAAGAAGAAGCGCCAGGGATGATATTTTGGCATGATAAAGGCAGTACGCTGTATCATCTCCTCCAGGAATATATGCGTGATAAATTAATTAAGCGTAATTACCAAGAGGTTAAAACCCCACAAATTGTTGATAAAGTTCTTTGGGAAAAGTCCGGACATTGGGCGAACTTTGCTGATGATATGTTTTTGACTGAAACAGAAAATCGCACTTATGCGATAAAGCCAATGAATTGCCCTTGCCATGTGCAAATCTATAATCAAGGGGTTAAAAGTTATCGTGACTTACCCATTCGAATGGCTGAATTTGGTAACTGTCATCGCTCTGAACCATCTGGTGCGCTGCACGGGCTCATGCGTGTGCGGAACTTTACCCAAGATGATGCGCATGTGTTTTGTACAGAAGATCAGATTGAATCAGAAGTACAAGACCTCATTCAGTTAGTTGAAGAAGTTTATCAAGACTTTGGTTTTTCAGAGATTATTTATAAGTTGGCTACTCGCCCTCTAAAGCGAGTCGGTAGTGATGAAGTTTGGGATAAAGCTGAAAAAGCCCTTGCTCAAGCAATGGATAATTGTGGTATTGAGTGGGTTGAGTCTCCTGGAGAAGGTGCTTTTTATGGTCCTAAGATAGAGTTTTCTTTGAAAGACTGCCTGGGTAGAGTCTGGCAGTGTGCGACTATCCAGGTAGACTTCTCCATGCCTGAGCGTTTAGGCGCCCACTATGTTGCTGAAGATGGCTCAAAAAAAACGCCGGTGATGATTCACCGAGCAATTTTCGGTTCATTTGAGCGCTTTATAGGGGTGCTTTTAGAGCACTATGCAGGAAAATTGCCGGTTTGGCTCTCTCCTATACAGTTTGTAGTGATGAATATTACCGATAACCAAGCTGCATATGTTACTAATTTGACTAAAAATTTAAAAGATTGTGGATTTAGAGGCATATTTGACTTGAGAAATGAGAAAATAGGCTTTAAAATCCGTGAGCACACTTTAGACCGTGTTCCGTACTTGTTGATAGTTGGTGATAAAGAACTTGCTGCTAATCAGGTTGCGGTGAGAACACGAGAGGGTGAGGACTTAGGTGCTATGTCACTTGAGTCATTAAAAGAATTACTTGAAAAGATTGATAGGAGATAATCTCATTAGCGTTACACAAAAGCGCGAGCAACAGCGAGCACGAGTGAATCATCAAATTACAGCGCATGAAGTGCGTTTAATTGATGCAGAGGGGAATCAAGTCGGTGTTTTGTCTAAAGCAGAGGCACTGAGGGTGGCAGAAGATGCTGAACTAGATTTGGTGGAAATATCTCCAACAGCTAGGCCACCAGTTTGTCGTGTAATGGATTATGGTAAGTATTTGTTTGAGCTAAACAAGAAAACGGCTCTAGCAAAGAAAAAGCAAAAACAGTTTCAAGTAAAAGAGCTAAAATTCCGTCCAACGACGGAGGAGGGAGACTATCAGGTAAAACTACGCAACCTGATACGTTTCATTGAGAATGGGGATAAAGTCAAAGTGACGCTTAGGTTTCGCGGGCGAGAAATGGCGCACCAAGACGTAGGAATGAAAATTCTTGAACGCTTGGTAGAAGACACTAAGGAGCTCTGTAGTGTTGAGCATACGCCAAAGCGCGAAGGTAGGCAGTTGATTATGGTTGTTGCCCCCAAGAAGAAATAGTCGACAATAGTCGTTTACATCGAATGCGGAGTTAATAAAGATGTCAAAGTTAAAATCACATAGAGGTGCTGCGAAGCGCTTCAAAAAAACAGCTGGTGGCTTAAAGCGTCGTCGCGCTTTTAGAAATCATATCTTAACCAAAAAGACAACCAAGCAGAAAAGACGTTTAAGAGTTGATGCACTACACGTTGCAAAAAGTGATAGTAAATCAGTTGAGCGTATGCTTGAAGGCAGTTAAGGTGGAGCGTTAAGATGGCAAGAGTAAAAAGAGGCGTTGTTGCACACGCTAAACATAAAAAAGTGCTAAAAGAAGCTAAAGGTTATTACGGAGCACGTAGCCGCGTGTATCGTGTAGCTAAGCAAGCAGTTATAAAAGCGGGTCAGTATGCATACCGTGATAGAAGACAGCGTAAGCGTCAATTCCGTGCTTTGTGGATAGCGCGTATTAATGCTGCTTCTAGAGAGTGTGGCTTGTCTTATAGTCGCTTCGTCAATGGCCTAAAGAAAGCAAACATTGATATCGATAGAAAAGTACTAGCGGATATCGCTGTATTTGATAAAGATGGATTTAAAGTATTGGCTGAAAAAGCACAAGCGGCTTTGGCTGAATAAAAAGAATATCTAGTTTAAGAGAAGGGGCTAAAAAGCCCCTTTTTTTTATTCAATATCTACCAGAGCAAACGCATAAATTGCTTTTTAGTTCGCTCATTTACCTTTGGTTACATTTATACTGCTTTTTCTTGCTAACATGCTATTTGCATGATCAAAATTATCTCGCGTAAACTTCAAGCGACGATATTCAATTTTTTCAATGAGTTAAAGTTTTTTTGTTCACTGTAAAGATACTACGAATTCACTCCAATGCATTTTTTATGATCTATAATTGCATATATGGACCTTTATCTGGACAGTTTGAGGCGAATATGCCATTAAGTTTTGAGCAGGTAGAGACAGCTCTTGAAACGGAAGAGATTATTTTTTTTCGACCCGAAGGTGATAAGGGGGTTTTTCTCAATAATTTATCAGAAGTAGAGGAATCTCAAAGTTTAATCGCCTATATTAAGACGGAGATGGGTTACTTGGAAGTCCCTATAGTTTATAACCCGGCAAATAAAACAATTTCCCCAGCGGAAGACAATGTTATTGGTAGAGGCGCTAATGGTGCAGTTGCTAAGGCTAATCTATTAAAGCCAGATGGAACTTCAGAGGAGGTCTTATTTAAGTGGGCGAGGATACAGGAAGACGAGCGTTCTATTGCTGAGGTACAAAGAGAGGCTGATATTAATCACGATTTAGGTATGGGACGCTCTAAAGGAATCATGCTTTCAGATGTAACAGAGTATTTTAAGTATGCAGTACAGATTATTGAAAACAGAGGTGAGTCTTTAACTAAAGAACTCCTTAATAGCTTGACGCATATACAGCGAGTAGATTTGGCGATTAGTTTTTTGAGTGAAGTACAACGTCTACACTCTGGCTACTCATCAAAATCGAGGACAAAATATGCGCATAGAGATATAGGTCCGAATAATTTTTTAGTTACGGTTGAGGGAGGAAAGGCAGTAGCGAGATTAATCGATTTTGGTGGCGCCTCGCCCCTTGCCGAAAATCCTAGAGTAGAAAGGCAAGGAACTTTAGAGTTATTGCCAGTACCTGGTGATAGGATTATTCAATACTATGACGAAGAGCAATCACGAATATTAAAGAATAAAATAGTGAGCGCGTCTCTCAATGTACCAGCAAGAATTGCAGATAAGATTGCAGCACTTAGAACACTTTCACATCCACTACATCACGCATCTAAGCACGATACTCCATTTCCATCAATTTTATCTAATCAAGATTTGTCCATATTGCCAGATTCAATTCAAAAGCTCATAAAGGATACAGAGATGGGGGCCATGCAAGATCCTCTTAATTCGCTAAGGTATGTGTACTCATCGTTGATTTCTTATCGTTTGTATCCAGAGGTACCGAATGAGTTTATTCTAGAGCTAAAATCAAATCCCAGATTACAGTCTCAACTATTCACTTTATATGATATGTCATTACGTATCCAATCTCCTGAAAGGATTTTGGAGATATGTGAGAAGGTTATTGATATGGTTAAGTCAGTCCATCCAGCTAAGGGCATATATGAGAGGTTAGTTAAAGATCAACAGGTTGCTTCGTTGAGTAGACAACTTAAAGAGAACCCTAGATTAAGTTATCGACATAAGGCTGCGTATTTAATTATAAAGGAGTGCTTCCCCAACTGCCCTGATGAAGCGCTTTCTTGGTTAGAAGTGACGAGTGAAGAGCAGCAAGCCATTATTGATTTGTTTCAAGGTACGGATGATAAATCATCAGACGAATATCAACAAAAGTTATCAGAACTGGTTAACCTTGCAAAGAGTAAGTATCGCATTCATCAGTTACTTTCTCTTGTTCAAGAAATACCTTCTAGTGAAGGTGAAACTAATACAAGGTTACAGATGGCTGTATCGAGTTTAAAAAAAACATTTGAGCGTAAATCTTTAACAGCTGAAGATTTAAGAGCACATATTGAGAGTATTATTACGCGACTAGAAGAATGTCCTGATGACTTAAAGGATGTACGTACTAAACTTGCCGAGTTAAAGCAGCAAAACCGTGAAGAGCATTTAGTTACCGAACATACTAATTCTTTCAAAAGATAGTATTAAATCATCGTTGAGCCCCCTTAGCATTTTGTGTGAATAACGTTATACTGTGTGGCTATTTTAAGAGCTGGCTTATGGCTATATTATTGATTTATCTATAGGGCGTTGGGGCATCATGACAGATCTATCCACACTAAAAGCTGAGGCAGAAGAAATGCTGTCTTCAGCAAAAACATTAGAGACACTTGATGAAATTAAAGTGCTCTTTTTGGGTAAAAAGGGGAAAATTACTGAGTTGATGAAGGGGTTAGGCGCGCTTTCAAAGGAAGAACGCCCTAAGCGAGGCCAACAAATCAATGTAGTCAAACAGGAAATTATCTCACGTTTAGAAGAAAAAAAGACTATCTTTGAGCGGCTCGAAATTGAGGAGAAGTTAGTCGCGGAAGCCATTGATGTTACGCTTCCGGGGCGAGATAGAAGACTAGGCAGCGTGCATCCAGTTTCTAAAGTAAAAAAGAGGGTGAATGAATATTTCAAAAATAAAGGTTTTGATGTCGTTGAAGGTCCCGAAATTGAGTCAGATTTTTATAATTTCGAAGCGTTAAATATTCCTGAGCATCATCCCGCGCGGGCGATGCATGATACGTTTTATTTTGGTGATGGTCGAGTTTTGCGGACCCACACTTCTCCTGTTCAAATACGAGCGATGGAAAAACAAGGCGTACCGATAAAGGTGATTGCACCGGGGCGTGTTTATCGCTGTGATTCAGATTTAACACATACGCCAATGTTTCATCAGTTAGAAGGGCTATATGTTGATACGCATGCAGATTTTCCTAGCTTAAAAAAAACGCTACATGATTTTTTTCATTTTTTCTTTGAAAAAGAAAGAGCGCTTAGATTTAGGCCGTCATTCTTTCCATTTACTGAGCCTTCAGCTGAAGTTGATATTCAGTGTACCCAATGTGATGGTAAAGGATGTCGGATGTGTAAACATACAGGCTGGCTAGAAGTGTTAGGTTGTGGCATGGTTCATCCAAACGTATTAAAAGCGGTAAACATTGATAGTGAGCAGTATATTGGCTGGGCATTTGGTTTAGGCTTGGATAGGTTAGCGATGCTTCGTTACGGTATTGATGACTTGCGTATCTTATTTGAAAACGATATGCGTTTTTTGACTCAGTTTGGGCAGTAGAAAAAAAATGAAATTAAGTAGACTATGGTTAAATGACTTCGTTTCAGTACAAGTAAATGATGATACGCTGATTAGCCAATTAAATATGGCGGGACTTGAGGTTGATGCTGTGCATCCGGTTGCAGCAACATTTACAGGTGTTGTTGTTGGCGAGGTTTTAGAAACCCATCCACATCCAAATGCCTCAAAATTAACTTGCTGTTTGGTCGAGGTATCTGGTGATGAGCCTTTAGCCATTATTTGTGGTGCGCCAAATGTAAGATCTGGATTAAAAGTTGCTGTAGCTAAAATTGGCGCATTGCTTCCAGGAGACTTTAAAATAAAAAAAGCCAAACTTAGAGGTGAGCCTTCATTTGGAATGTTATGTTCAGCAAGTGAACTTGGAATAGACTTACCCTCAGAGGGTATTTTAGAGTTACCGAAAGACGCTCCAGTTGGGCAAGATATTCGAGAGTATCTTCAATTGGATGATAAAATTCTGGAGTTAGACTTAACACCAAACCGAGGTGATTGCTTAAGTGCATTAGGTCTAGCTCGTGAAGTAGCAGCGTTAAATAATTGCTCTATCCAAGTGCCTTCTATAGAACCTGTAAAACACACGATTGATGATGTTATTGATGTGAGTGTTGATGCTTCTAACAAGTGTCCACATTATGTGGGAAGAGTGATAAAGGGTATCGATATTTCTTGTGAGACGCCATTATGGATTAAAGAGCGCCTTCGACGCAGCGGTATTAACTGTCGTTCAATTGTTGTTGATGTGACTAATTATGTGATGTTGGAGTTAGGACAGCCGATGCATGCTTTTGATGCGGCAAAGATCACAGGAAAAATTAACGTTAGAGAGGCGCATCAAGGTGAAGAGTTAACATTACTTGATGAGCAAGAACTTAAACTTCATCCTGGCTCATTAGTTATTTGTGATGAGGGTGGGCCTTTAGCACTCGCAGGCGTTATGGGTGGTCTTGATAGTAGTGTGACAGATGCAACACATAATATTTTTCTCGAAAGTGCGTTTTTTATTCCTGATGCTTTAGCAGGTCAAGCTAGAGTTTATGGCTTGGCAACCGATTCATCACATCGGTTTGAACGCGGTGTGGCACTACCTCTTCAAAAACTAGCGATTGAGCGAGCAACGTCACTACTACTTCAGTTCGCAGGCGGAGAAGCTGGACCTGTTGTTCAGGTAGGTAGTGATGAGATGGACAAAAAAGCGGTTTTGTTAAATATTGAGAAAGCAAATCGCATTTTAGGTTTGCAGCTGAGCGCTTCTGAGATGATAGAGTTACTTTCTAGACTAGAAATGACAGCTCAAATCACTGAGGAAGGTATTTTAAGTGTTATACCGCCAGCATATCGTTTCGATATTTCTATCGAGGTTGATCTCGTTGAAGAAATTGCTCGTCTATATGGTTATGACAATATTCCCATGCATGATGTTTTGAGTGCAGGGACGTCCACTTATCACTCTGAACTTAAGCGGGATGAAGAAAGCATCCGAGATTTGCTTGTGACGCTAGGCTATCATGAGACTATTAGTTATAGTTTTATTAACGCTAAGGCCCAAAGTACGCTTTATGATGTGAAGATACCAGTATCTCTAGTAAATCCTCTATCAGAAGATTTAGGCACGATGCGACACGGGTTATTGACTGGACTGCTCAATACGGTGAAATTTAATCAGTCTCGCCAATGTAATCACTTGCGTATATTTGAAACGGGTATGTGCTTTTTCCAGGAAGAGGATGTGTTAACCCAGAAAAATATGGTCGCAGGTGTCGTTGTTGGTAAACGCTTTGAAGATGATTGGCTAGATGAGACTAGACAGTATGACTTCTATGATATCAAGGGGGATGTATGTGCGCTTTTACAGCCAATGTTATCAGCGATAAGTTTTCAAAAGCCACAGAAAGTCTATAAACAACTGCATCCTGGCGTGAGTGCTGAAATTTTAATCAATGGTGATTTGGTAGGTTATGTGGGTAAGCTACACCCGTTGGCGAGCAAATTTTTTGATATCACAGGCAATGCTTTTGTATTTGAGCTAGATTTAGCAGCTATTTCAAATAAAAGACTACCTTGTTATAAAAAAGTTTCGAAATATCCAGGAGTTAGGCGTGATTTATCATTTCTTATTGATGAGGGGGTTCTATGCTCTGATATTCGAGATGTTATTTATGCTAACAAAACAGATATTTTACAGGACATTATAATTTTTGATGTATATCAAGGGGATAACATCGCTTCCGGCAAAAAAAGTATCGCTTTAGGCTTGATTTTACAGGATTCCTCGCGCACTCTGTTAGATGAGGACGTGAATAATTTTATCGGTGCTATACTAGAAGAACTAAGACAACGATTTGATATTATCTTGAGGGATAACAAGTGAGTGCATTAACTAAAGCAGCAATTGCTGAAAAGCTATGTAACGAAGTTGGTCTGAATAAAAACGACGCAAAAGAGCTAGTGGATCAGTTTTACGAGGAGATTCGATTAGCCTTAGAGTCTGGTTATCACATCAAATTATCAGGTTTTGGTAACTTCTGTTTGAGGGATAAGCGTAGCCGTCCAGGCCGTAATCCTAAAACTGGAGAGGAAGTTCCTGTTAGTGCTAGACGTGTGGTGACATTTAGGCCTGGTCAAAAGCTCAAAGGGAAGGTAGAGCATTATCATGGTGAACAATCTCAAAACGAAGAAGAGTTTGGCGGCCATTCCTGATAAAGAGTCATTTAAAATCAGTGAGGCTAGTGAGTTGTGTGGGGTAAAAGAGCACGTGTTGAGATACTGGGAAAAGGAATTTAAACAGCTATCACCGACAAAACTAGCAAATAATCATCGAGCCTATCGTCGTGAAGACATAGTTATAGCTCGAAAAATCAAAGAGTTACTATATAAGCAAGGAATGACTATAAAAGGTGCACAGCGATGCCTTGCAAGAGATAGTCAAAAATCAATAATTGACAAAATCATCTGTGAATTAGAAAGTGTTGTTGCTTTGTTGGATTAGTTTTGCAACTTATTGTTTGAATGTGGTTATTTCTTGAGTTTTTCTGTTTGAATAAATGCCTCGAAATCGAGGCATTTTATTTAAGCGACCATGTCTTTTAATTTTTTTAATGCTTTCAATTTTACAACTTTTGAAGCAGGCTTTGCTTTAAATATGGTTTCTTCACCAGTGAAGGGATTGATACCTTTACGAGCTTTAGTCGCAGGTTTCTTTTTCACTACAATCTTCAACAATCCTGGTAGTGTAAACTGACCCGCACCACGTTGTTTAATGTGGCGTTCAATTAGCTCGGCTAACTCATCAAATAAAGTTGAGACTTGCTTTTTAGATAAGTCTGCACTTTCTGCCAATGAAGACACAATTTGTGATTTTGTCATCGGCTCCTTGATAGCACCTTGTTTTTTACTCATTAGCTTCATTTCTCCTTGTTTTTGGGCTCCCAAGTCAAAACATACCATAGGTAGGGTAAAGTGCAATCCCTTTGTCGTTGAAAAATACCAAAATATGGAGCCATGAGGGATTATCGTGTAGGATGCTCTGTCATTCATAGTGGACATAACTGGATAGGTGGTATTGATGGAAGATTATTATCAACATCATTTGTTTTTTTGTATTAATCAAAAAGCTTCAGGTAAAAAGTGTTGTAAGGACAGCAATGCTAATGAGTTATTCGCATATACTAAAAAAAAGCTACAAATCATGGGGATGCATGGTGCTCAAAAAAATAGGGTAAGCTCTTCTGGCTGTTTGGGCCGCTGTGCTTTAGGGCCTTGTTTGGTCATCTATCCCGAAGGTGTATGGTATCGAGCTGAAACTGAGCGTGATATTGATGAAATTATTGAAAATCACTTAAAGCAAGGGCAGATAGTTGAACGCTTATTAATCGCGAAAGAATAATGAATGTTACTTGTCTTTCATGATGAATTTGGTTAAAATCGCCCGTTCTTAACAAAATTACAACAAATCAGAATGCTTTTGGGAGTAGTGAATGAAGACGTATAGCGCAAAAGCATCGGAAGTCAAAAGAGATTGGTATGTGATAGATGCTGCTGATAAAGTGCTAGGAAGACTAGCGACTGAGGTAGCCAGACGTCTAAAAGGTAAGCATAAAGCTGAATACACACCACATGTTGATACCGGTGACAATATTATCGTCGTGAATGCGGAAAAAGTGAGAGTAACTGGTCGTAAGACGAGTGACAAAATGTATCACCATCATACAGGCTATCCTGGTGGACTAAAGTCGGAATCTTTTGAAAAGTTACAGGCAAGAAAGCCTGAGCAAATCATTGAGTTAGCTATCAAGGGTATGCTACCTAAAAATCCTTTAGGTCGACAAATGTTCCGCAAGCTAAAAGTATATGCAGGTCAAGAGCATCCTCATACTGCTCAACAACCTAAAGAATTAGACATTGAAGGTAACGAATAGGTTTAATATGGCAGAGTCAAAAGATTATTACGGAACTGGTCGCAGAAAGAGCTCAACAGCTCGTGTTTTTTTACGTCCAGGAAAAGGTGATATTATTGTTAACCAGATATCACTTGATGATTACTTTGGTCGTAAGACAGCGCGTATGATCGTGAAGCAACCACTTGAGACAGTTAAGATGGAAGATAAATTTGATATCTACGTAACTGTTGCAGGTGGTGGTATTTCTGGTCAAGCAGGTGCTATCAGACTAGGTATTACAAGAGCTTTAATTGCTTATGATGAGGATGGCGTTGTTGAGTCTAGTGATAGTGAAGGCGCTGCCGAAAACACTTTCCGTCGTCAATTAAGACGTCGTGGCTTTGTAACTCGTGACCCTCGTTGTGTTGAGCGTAAGAAAGTTGGTTTACACAAAGCGCGTAAAGCAACTCAGTACTCAAAACGATAATAAATGTTTTTTTAAAAAGGAGCTAATGGCTCCTTTTTTTTATCTTTAGAATTTCAACTTACAATATACCTGTTCATTTATAATGGAACTCAAAACGTGCATTTTGAGCCCTATCAGGTATACAATCTTTGCCAAAGTATTAATGGTTTCTCCTAAGACAGAGCGATGCCTGAAGATATAGATAAAGAAAAGAGAGCGTTTTTAGTTAAAGCGACGACGTTTGTTGGAGCTGCTGGCTGCTTGGCTGCAACCACACCATTTATAGCTTCTTGGCTACCGGGTAAAGAAGAGGTGATAGCTCTTGAGCCGGTTGAAGTTGATATTGGCTCGCTTCAGCCAGGAAAACTAATGACAGTGGATTGGCAAGGTAAACCAGTGTGGGTGCTGAGAAGAACCAAACAAATGTTAGCCGAGTTGGATAGGCATAATGATAAGCTCAGTGATCCGTTGTCAAAAGTTAATCAGCAGCCAAAATTTGCTGTGAATAAGTACCGATCGTTAAAGCCAGAATTCTTGGTTTTAATAGGAATTTGTACACACTTGGGGTGCATACCACATTATCAGCCTAGCTCTAAAGGAAAATCACATCATAATGAGGATGGAGGATTTTTTTGTCCCTGTCATGGCTCAAAGTTTGATTTATCTGGTAGGGTATACAAAGGAGTACCAGCGCCAATTAACTTGGCAGTGCCGCCGCATTATTTTGCATCAAACTCAAAATTGATTATAGGCGTTAATGATCCCAAGAATAGTTGATGAGGATAACTTATGCGAAAAAGTGTTATAGCATGGATTGATGAGCGCTATCCTTTAACAAAAAACTTAAAAAAATACTTTAGTGAATACTATGTACCAAGAAATTTAAATATTTGGTATGTTTTTGGCGCATTACTGTTATTTGTGTTTATCAGCCAATTTATTAGTGGCCTTTGGTTGACAATGTTTTATATACCGACAACAGCACAAGCGTTTTCATCAATACAACATATTATGCGAGAAGTAAATTACGGCTGGTTTATCCGATATTTACATACAACTGGAGCATCATTTTTTTTCATTCTTATCTATCTTCACCTTTTTAGAGGTTTACTTTATGGATCTTACAAAAAGCCTAGGGAACTTGTTTGGCTTGTTGGTATGTTACTTTTAATTGCTTTAATAGCTGAAGCTTTTTTTGGATATCTTTTACCTTGGGGCCAGATGTCTTACTGGGGCGCACAAGTGATTACTTCATTAGTTTCTGCTATTCCTTGGATAGGAGATAATTTAGTGATTTGGCTAAGAGGTGACTATCATGTAGGTGATGTGACACTTAGACGCTTTTTTGCTTTACATGTCATTTTTCTCCCTTTGCTTATGATATTCCTTATAAAAATACATATTATTTTTTTAAGGTCTGTCGGATCAAATAACCCACAAGGGTTTGAACCAACTAATATAGAGCCTGAAAAATTGATACAAAAATATCGCATTCCTTTTCATCCCTATTATACGATTAAGGATTTATTAGGATTATGTGTTTTTTTAGTCGTTTTTTTTGCCGTTATATTCTTTGCTCCTATGGGTGGGGGGTATTTTATTGAGCATGAAAATTTATTACAGGCAAACGCATTAGTCACACCAAGAGAGATCACGCCTTTATGGTATATGATGCCTTTTTATGCGATTTTACGAGCAATTCCTAATAAACTAATGGGTATTATGGCGTTGGGGGGGAGTTTAGCGCTATTGTTTGTGTTACCGTGGCTGGATAGAAGTACTGTTAGATCTATAAGATATAGGGGGCTATATTCCAAGTTATTCTTAGTTATATTTGCTTTAAGTTTTATTTCGTTAGGTGTTGTAGGTAGTCTTCCGGTGACACCGGTTAGACTTTTGGTAGCTAGAATATCAACATTTGCGTATTTTCTTTTTTTCATGACGATGCCTTTCTATACGAAGTATGAGACTTGTAAAAAACTACCAGAGGAAAGTGAACAGCAATGAGGCTAAATATTCCAATAGGGATTTTGATGAGCCTTTTGGCTCTCCTGACTTCTGCATATGGTGATGGTTTGAATCATGTTGATGTGAATGTAAGAGATACACATGCCTTGCAGCGTGGGGCTAAGTATTTTATGAATTACTGCGCGGGCTGCCATTCGCTTAAATATATGCGTTATAGCACTTTAGGGAGAGGATTAAAGCTACTTGATTTTGAAGGACGTGTTGATAAAGAGCTCCTACAAAATAATTTGAACTTCACAGGTGTAAATATTAACGAAAGGATCTTAACGGCAATGCCATCAAATGATGCAAAAGTTTGGTTTGGTATTGTTCCACCAGATCTTACTTTAATTGCTAAGGTTAGAGGTGCAGATTGGCTATATACATTTCTTTTAAGTTTTTATTATGATGAGAGCAATATATTTCATACAAACAATCTAATATATCCTGGTGTAGTTATGCCTAATGTGTTAGCACCACTACAAGGAAGAAGGATATTATCAGGTAAGGCGAGCCCGGTACTTTTAACGGTAAATCCTGGGACCATGAGTCCAGATGACTTTCAAGCTATGCTCAAAGACATCGTTACCTTTTTGAGTTACACCAGCGCTCCTGAAAAAATGGAGCGGGAGAATATAGGTATCTTTGTGATTTTCTATTTATTACTTTTTTTAAGCTTAGTGTACTCGCTTTATAAAGTGTATTGGAATAGAAAAAGCTGCTCTAATTAAGTAGGGCGAGTTTCTAAAATCAAACGCCAAAACTATCGAGGTAGAGTTTAATGGTTTTTGCTTTTTCGACTTCACTGTGAGTTTCAAGATATAGAAGAATATCTTTGATGCTTGCGATACTAAATATATCAATAGCAAACTCACTTTTTATACTAGAAATAACACCTTCATCTTGCGCATTTTTTTCCATTCGGTCCAAGGCAATTACTAATCCAGTTAATTGTCCACCGTGCTCTGTAATGATAGATTGCGAATGTCTAAAGGCGGTTCCTTGAGTGATCACATCATCTATGATTAATACACGTTTACCCTGTAAGTCTGAGCCAATTAATTGGCCTTTCTCGCCATGGCTTTTAGCTTCTTTTCTATCAAAGCAGACAGCAATATCAACACCTTTATTCGCCAAGGCAACAGCGGTTGCCGTTGCAAGTGGTATGCCCTTATAGGCGGGGCCAAAAAGCACATCAAATTGAATTTTTTTTGCGATAATAACATCAGCGTAAAACTCACCCAGCATTTTCAGTGAAGAAGCGGTATTAAAAAGTCCAGCGTTAAAAAAATAAGGGCTCTGGCGCCCAGATTTTAATGTAAAGTCACCAAATTTTAAGACATCGAGATCAATAGAAAACTGAATAAACTCACGGGCGATAGACATGATTAACTTCGGGTAAATGAAATAGTCGCATTATACCTAAGCTACTGATAAATACTAAGCGCTTTATTGTTGCTTAGGACCTTATCCTGATAAACTATTGCCATTTAATACCTGGGGTAAGTGATGGCTATTGTTAAGAACGTTTTGGCGCGCGAGATACTCGACTCAAGAGGTAATCCTACTGTTGAGGTAGATATAACTCTAAGTAGTGGAGCAATTGGCAGGGCCGCAGTTCCCTCCGGTGCATCTACAGGGATGTTTGAGGCTTTAGAGCTTAGAGATGATGATAGTTCGCGTTATAACGGCAAGGGTGTATTAAAAGCGGTATCACTTGTAAATGATACGCTCTACAAAGCGATAGTAAATAGATCGTTTAGCACACAGGAGGAGCTAGATGATTTTATGATAGAGCTTGATGGCACGGAAAATAAGTCGAAGCTAGGAGCGAATACCATCCTTGGTATTTCACTAGCCTTTGCGGTTGCTTGTAGTAGAGAGAATAATCATCCTCTCTTTGAGTCATTAAGTATTTCTAAGTCTATGTGTCTACCAACACCGATGATGAATATCATTAATGGCGGCGCTCATGCAGATAACAATGTTGATTTCCAAGAGTTTATGATAATACCGGCAGGGTTTTCTACATTTACAGATAGTTTAAGAGCCGGTGTAGAAGTATTTCATGCATTGAAAGCACTATTACAGCGAAAAGGGCTGAGCACTGCTGTCGGAGATGAAGGTGGTTTTGCGCCGAACTTACGTTCAAATATTGAGGCAATTGATTTGATTTTGCAGGCTGTATACGATACAGGTTTTTCTGAGGGTAAAATATATTTAGCACTTGATGTTGCTAGTAGTGAGTTTTATAAAAGTGGAAACTATCAATTGGCATCAGAAAATAAACGGCTTGATGACAAAGGATTAATTGCTTTATATGAGCAATTAATAGTCGACTACCCAATTATATCTATTGAAGATGGTCTTGCTGAAAATGACTGGAAGGGATGGCAGCTCTTGACAGAAAAGCTTGGACGACGTGTTCAGCTAGTTGGCGATGACTTGTTTGTAACTAATCCAAGTCTATTAAGCAAAGGTATTGAGCAAAAAATTGCAAATGCTATTTTAGTCAAATTGAATCAAATAGGAACCTTAACAGAAACAATCCGAGCATTAAACATTGCGGATAAAGCAGGATTTAATGCAGTGATTTCTCATAGAAGCGGTGAAACAGAGGATACTTTTATTGCGGATTTAGCCGTTTCATGTGGTTGTGGTCAAATAAAAACAGGCTCATTATGTCGTAGTGATAGGACAGCTAAGTATAACCAATTATTACGTATTGAAAGCGAGTATGATATTCCTTTTGCGGGGTTGGCACCGTTTAAGCGTTTTCTAGACCACTAGCATCATCACATTGTGGCGAAGATGGTTTATAATTATTCTATTAATATCGATATAAAAGAGTTTTGCTAAGGGAATACATGAAACTGACAGTTCTCACTCTTTGTTGCTTAATTGTATTTTTACAGTACAAAATTTGGTTTGACAATGGCAATGTAGGTGACGTCAAACAAATACGTGAAGAGCTTATCTTGACTCAAACCGCACTGGAAGAGCAACTGGCTCGTAATGAAAGCCTATATGTTAAAATAGATGCAGTTAAGCATTCTGAGCAACTACTAGAAAGTTATGCAAGAAAAGAGCTTGGTTTAAAGAAAGCAAATGAAGATTATTATCAAATAGTTGAAGACTAGACTCTGTTTATAATTTACGCATTAATAAACGTCAAATCGCTTTTTTTAGGCGCACTTTTCCAAAGGCTTAGCACGTATCCACCGCTGCCTGAGCCAGTAGGTTTCGCAGCAATAGCACCGCTACTTTTAAGCAAGTCAATATGTTGCTTTAAACCTTCTCCTACAAGCCCCCAATCTATAAAACATTGATAAGCCATATCGATAGACTGTTTTAGCAAGTCTAGTTCAACTTTAGTTGATGTGAGGGCTTTGTACGCCATGTTGACACTTTTGGACATCATATCATCGATATGAGCTAACTCCTTAGGATTGTCTTCCCATAATTGATTGACCTTCTGTACACAGTGAGAAGTTATTCCAATATGCCCACTATAAGATAGATACCATTTAGGTGACCATGTAGCTGAAATTTTTTTTACTTCTCCTTGCTCAACTAATATGCCAGAGTCACTAGCGCTTCCTAACAAGTCAAGTCCAGAGCTTTTTTTATGGAACAAGTCTTCAAGTGTTGTCGCAAAAGAAATTTGTTCATTAGGCTGAATTTTACCTAGATAACTAAATAATTTAGCAATAGCTAAGCAAAGTGCTGCAGAAGCGCCAAGTCCTGCGCCAATTGGGATATCATTGGTGAGCTCAACCTTCCCGCTGATATCTATCAGTTGGCACTGACTGAGTCGACAGGCGTGCTCCACGACGCTAAAAAAAAGTAGCCTCATATCATTTGGATATGTGCCATAAAACTCTGCGGTCAGTGGATTAGCTTGTTCATAGTATTTTAAAACAATAGATTTAGAGTGTAATGGGTATACTATTGCTGGCCTTCCGCGGAGAATAGCGTGTTCACCAGAGAGGATCCACTTTCCATGAGTCGTTACTTTAAGATTATATAAAGTCATAACTTCCGACTAAGTGTTCGTGTTTAAACTTCTCTGCTAAAGAACGTTGATCCTCTCTATATAAAAGATGAATATTAGGTCCGGCATCCATTGTTACGATAGGGCCATCACCGTCAAGCTCCCATTGTCTTTGAAGTATTCTTAAAACATTTCTTGATTCATCATGCATATACATAAATGGTTTTGAGCAAGTGGAGAAAAGTTGATGCATGTCTTGAAAATCTTTCCAACAAATATCATAGGCAGTTTTCCAGTCTTTATTTGTAAATGCGTTCATCAATAATTTTAGGTTTTGTGCTGCTCGCTTAGGTCGCTGTCGATACAGAGGGCTAGATGTAACTAGTTCGTGTGCCAAGGATGAGGGGATTTGTTTTTCATCATGAGAGATAATGATGACGCGATGAAGAAGATTATCGTAGGGTATATCTACTTGTTTAACCGAATCACCATCCCAAATACACCAGGGGGAAAAAAAAGAGCGACAAGAAGAACCTGAACCTTGGCGACTTAAGTTTGCTAGTGATTCGTCGTTAGGTAAAGGTTTTTGTGTTAACTCTGATAGTGCTCGACAAGCTGCGCGAGTTAGGGCCGCAAAGCTAGAAGCGGAGCTTGCCAAACCATTTCCAGTAGGAAAGTTGTTGTTCGATCTAACAATAAAAGCGCCACGATATAAAAATTGTTTTTTTAAGAAATTTAAGTGTGCTAAATAGCGTGAAATAGCTTTTTCAGATAGGGAAAAATGCGCAACGCCAGGAGTTTCAAGTGGTTCCCATCGATCACTTTTTCCAGGAACAGATTCTAGACTCACATTAGACACAAGTTTATTGAGCGTGTATGAAAGAGATGGATTTGCAGGGAGATTGAGATCCGTCTGAGCTTTACCCATGTATTTTATCAACGCAATATTTGATGGTGCCTGTGCAAACCATTGCATACTATTAAGTTCCTTAATTTATATTAAAGATAAATAAATCTGCGAAATTATACGCTTGAATGTACATGATTACTAATTTCATTTTTGCTTAGAGATTTTTGGATACGAGAGAGACTCATGAGTTGCAATAATATGTAAATTAAGTCTCTTTAAGTTATCTATTAACTGTGTAGTATCCAGAGCACTACAAAAAATTGCGATAGTATCTGCGCCCATGGCGCCACACCCTTTGGCGGCGAGAACGTGAGGTAGTCGGTTAATAATATCTAATAACTCCAAGCTATGAGTGGTGCTTAACGATAATGTTTCCAGCTCATTCTGAGTGTGTTGGATGAGCTCTATAAACTGTTGGCTATCTTTTTTTAATAGGATTGGAACTATCATTTTAGATAGAGCGATTAGTTGACTAAGATTAGGGGGGGATAAGGCTTTTAGATGATTATGCGTTGGTAGTTTTTTTTGTGTGTGAATAATCACAAATCCTAAGTCAGGAAAAATCCAGTTGGTTGAGGAAGCTCTATGGTTGGAAGCGTTATAGTGACACAAACCGCCATGTGCTTGAGCGATAAGATCAGCGCCGCTTGGCTTTTGTCCATCGCCACTATAGGCAAACCTCCAGTACTCTTTGAGTAGAGCTTTATTATCTACGGGGAGCTTCTTATGTAGATTTAAATATAAACTAAGAAATTCAGCGCTAGATGCCCCAAGACCACCGAGCAAATGATAGGGATTGTTGAAGTCTATAGATACTCCATTAAAAGCATCTAAGTTTGCCTGATAAAATTTACCTGCTGGACTCTCCTGGTGAAAAGGTGGTGTACTAGAGCGGGCTTTGGAAAATACACATTGAAATTTCGGATCATGAGTGAAGATAAGAGCATCCCCACCTTGTAGAACCGCATATTCACCTAATAGAAAAGTTTTTCCTGGAACTGTTATATTCATACTTGTGGTAATTCGAGATTATTTTTACGAATATCGTTCAGTAAATAATGTGCATTCGAGAGACTGATATGGCGTTGGGAAGAGAGTAGTCGCTCTAGGCTTTGTTTTAAAGGAACTGTTTCATGCTCCTTGGCACCGCTGGCTAAGACTAAATTATCAATATGTAATTTCATATGCCCCTTAATAATGCCATCGGTTGTTAATGCTCTTAGGGCCCCTAAGTTCTGAACTAGTCCCACGGCTGCGCATATTCTTGATAGTTCAGTAGCTCTTTCAACATTAAGAATTTTTAAGCAAATCTTAGCTGTTGGATGAAGCTTTGTGACTCCCCCAACGGTTCCCACTGCGATAGGTGCTTCAAACTGTCCTACAAGCTGCCCATCATGGTATCGCCATTTTGTAATTGCACGATACTGTCCATCTCTTGAAGCATAGGCATGAATACCTGCTTCAACAGCACGCCAATCATTACCTGTTACGATTAAAACTGGATCGATGCCATTCATAACGCCTTTATTATGCGTCGCTGCTCTATATGGATCACACTCAGCAAATCGTGAAGCCGTTTCAATTTTTTCTCCTAGCTCTTTATCAACGTTGTTTAGTGTAATGGTTGCTTGTGTGAGCTTGCTGTCATTTAGGTTTGATAGAATACACATGTTAATAGATTCATTAGACAGTTGCTCAATAGGCGATTTTAAATACTCCAAAACTTGATTGATGATGTTAGCACCCATGGCGTCACAGCAGTCTACGTAAATATGAATCACAGCCATATCATCTAGCGAACGTAAAGAAATGTCTTTGACGCCACCCCCTCTTTTTACTAAACCACTAGCGACGTTCATGTTGGCCAAATCAATTAAAGATTCTTTGTGCTTTGTTATTATGTTTTGTAAGTTTAAGAAGTCTTTAACTGGGGCAATTTGTAGCTGCCCAATACTTGTCGTTCCTTTCATTGTGGTTTTAATGCTGCCACAGTTTTTTATCCATTTAGCCGTTTTACTAAGCGCGGCGATAATAGAGGTTTCTTCTACTGCCATAGGAATGAGTCGCTCTATACCATCAATAACAAAGTGTGGAGCAACACCCATAGGTAGCTGAAAGTATCCAATGACGTTTTCAATAAAGTTTTCTGCAAGAGTAAAATCTGTCAGTCCGCCTGTTTGCAAATACAAACAGTCCTCATCTGAGAGGATTGATAAACGTTTTAATAAGTCAAATCGCTCATTGTGACTACGTTTTGAAAATCCAGAAAAAGGATCATGCTCTGAATGTGACATGCGCTTCCTCTTTAAAGGTTAAAATAGAATCAAATCCTGTACAGAACATCGCAACTTTTAACTCAAAAGCTATCGTGCTCATCAGAGTGATAATTTCATCAGTGCTGTGTTGTGCAGCTTGCATCATCGGTTTGGCGAAACCAATATTGGTTACGCCAAGCGCAAGAAGTTTGGCTGCATCCAAACCAGACCTGATACCACCTGAGCCCCATATTTCAAAGGGTGGACGAGCTTTCAGCGCATTTTTCATGGAGTCTAAGGTACTAATACCCCAGTTTTGAAAAGTTTTAGCTGCTCGTTGATTCATGGTGTTATGACTTCTTAAACCTTCTATCCTTCCCCAATGTGTGCCTCCAAATCCACTGATGTCAAGTGCCTTGATACCAGTATTTTCCATTATGCGAATAGTTTCCTCACTAAATCCACAGCCGGTTTCTTTGATTACAATTGGAACGGAGGAATATCTAGCTAAGCGCTCAATAGCTTTAAGTGCACCTTTAAAGTGGGTTGTTCCTTCGGGTTGTATACATTCTTGTAGAGGGTTTAAATGAATTTGTAGAGCACATGCCTGTAGATTATCAATGAGACGCTGAATATCGTCGAGTGAGGCATGAATAAGCTGAGCTATGCCCAAATTTCCTAATAGGCGAACATTTGGATATTTTTTTCGAAGAGCACTCCATTCAGGTAGATAGCTTGCATCTTCTAACTCTCGTCTTTGTGAGCCTACGCCCATAGACCAACCACATGCGTCACAGGCGTTAATGAGGCGTTCGTTAATTACGGCTCCGTCTTTATGGCCGGCGGTCATAGAGCTAACCATAAAGGGAGTTTGAACTTTGGCGTTGAGTATAGTGGCTTCTAGAGAAATTTCGTCAAAGTTGATATCGGGTAAGGCATTATGCACTAATGTCACTGACTCAAGGCCGCTTAGTCCAGTTGCTTCTGTTTCTGGCCGTAAAGCCAGATCGATATGAGCTTGTTTTCTCTCTTCAAACTGATTGAATCGCTTTGTCATTGAAAGGAGTAGCATGGTAGAAATTTGAACGTATTATACTCAGTTTTGCCTTAATACGAAACATATATTATGTAAGGACAGGGGTATGAATATTGATTTGCTTAACTGACTGAGCGCGTTTACACACTACTAGGTAACTGGCATACTAAAACGAGTTAAAATACCCAGATGCATAGACATGAATTATTTATGGGGGATATAGATGGCTTTGACTTATACTTCTGATACGCATTGGCGTGATTCAGGTAGGAGTGCGCGATTTTTTGTTGTGGATGCACGTGCTGCATTTCCACTTTTTATCTTTCTTATGCATATCCGATATTGGACAGCTACAGTTGTGTTAATTTCCATTTTATTTTTTGGCATATTAGAGCGTTATGGATTTACAGTGCCTATTTTTGGTCGATGGCTTAGAACCTTTATATCTGGTCCAATTAAGATGTCTATACCTTGGTGGCGATAATGAGTGAAGAAATCAAAAAAAATATGGCGCTGATTGCCCTACAGATGAATGCTAAATTTACCTTGAATGATAATTTCATCAGTTTAGATGAGGTTTTTTCCGATACAGGGTTATTACCCGCGCTGTCTAGGAGAGCAGATCAATTATGTTCACTTTGTTTAGGTTATGGTATCGGTGTAACTTTTGAAGAGTCAGAGAAGTCGCTGTTGGGTGTTAAGGTTATTTTTGATGAGGTGACTCCAAATGTTTTACGTTACATGTGCCTCACAGATGTTGTATCAGAGCTTCTAAATACAAATACATTAGAGGGCAAAACAGCTTTAGATGAATTAATGTATGATTAGTTGTTGTTTTTAATTACTTTTTTGTTTGTGTCAATCTTTTGTAAAGAAAGTCTATTTTGGGCACAATAATCGTATTTTTAGGTTAAACTTTTAAGTAATAGACTTATGATTAATAGTATTAACCTACGAGGAAGGATTTATGTCTGAAACATCAGATAGATGGGAAACGATAGCCGACAAATATACACAGCCTGGCGATAAGTCGTCACGCCCACAGGAGCAAAAGGGCACTAGCTATGTGAAGAAGACTTCTGTTGGTGATGCTATTGACTCCGCAAAAGTTGGCATTTTGGCAGCAACAGGCCTTGCTGAGAAAGTGAAGGCATCTTTTAAAAAAGAAGGTGACTTTGAGGGCGGAAGTGTCAGTGGTTGCGTTGAAAGTGCCCTTGGTGCTTCAGTTGCCCAAGAGTTTGGTTTAACTCAAGGCGCCACACATTCTGTGAGTCTTGGGATGGGAAGTTCTTCACAAGATGATGAGGACGAGAAGTAGTTATCAGCTAAGTATCGATGTCAATCAAAAGCCAAGATTGTAAAGTCTACCCGTAAATCTGTTTGCAAGCAAAGGCAACTGTCTATATTTTACTCATATATGTGATTCCAGTGAATTGAGCACATACCCCTGTCCTTTCATAATGCATGTTTTTGAGCTTTGTCAAATACTCAATCTTTGGTATTTTTTTCAATTTTCCTAACAGTTATTAAGTTCTCAGGATATACTTCAGAGATTACTGTAGATATTTATGTAAATTTAATGTCAGAAGATGAAATCTCAGAGGAGAAATTAAAAGAAATTGCTGAAGCGTTGAATCGTGTGGTTGATGATTTGCCTTGGCATCAGAGCGTATTTCTAAAAGCATTAGGTAAAAAATTCGAGACGATTCGTGATGAATTTCTTCATAATTCGGGGTTGGGTGAGCAGCATTTGAGCATTGAGCAAGCGAAACAAGACCCATTTGCTTTGAAAGAGGGCCAACTAGAAGTGTTTGTCTCAATATATAATGCGCAAGGTGCAGAACTAAAGCAGTGGTTCTTAATTATTCATAATCTTTCAAAGCTTAGTATTTCAAGGCCTACATATAGTACAGAAAAAGCTGTTCGTGAGGTGATAAGATCCAGCGGGAATATTCTTAATGAGGGATATGTGAGTGTACACGTTAATAAGGCTGATATTTTGCCTGATGCCGGTACAAAAGCACCAAGAGATAAGCTAGGTAATGTACTTTTAACTCTTAAAGAAAATGCGATAGTTCCGGCCAATATTAAAAAGTTTTATCATAAAACGGGTGTGTATGTGCTTAAAAATGGTGAGTTGTCTCGTATATCACAAATGAATTTTTCTGAAGATGAATCTTCTTCCGAATGAGTATGAAAGAAAAGTCGAAAAAAATAGTAAAGCTTTTCAAAGTTTCCTTCTTGCTATGGTATTTTTTGAAAGTCAAGGTATATAATGTTTTAGTATAGACTGCGCAAAATAAAAAAATAATACAGGGGACATATGGCGCAACCACAAGGGGGCGGGCAACAACAAGGTGGTGATAATGCTTACGGGCCTATATGGATTATGGTTGGGCTTTTTGTTGTTGGTGGTCTTATTTGGCATTTCTTTAGAGTTGAGATAATAACGGTTTTCTTTCACGTTAATCTTATTCAAGCAAAATTCATTAGCCTTTTCACATCAAAACTTGATAATGCCATTTATATTATGCAGACGGTCGATCCTAAGACGGTAGATTTTAATCAATTAGCTATCATGTTGAGGTTAGTTGGCGAATATGTGCGCTATCCTGTTTTGGCTATGCTTATTGGGTTAGCTGGATGGCTATATTTTTCTAATCCTACTTTAAAATTTCGAAAAGTTTATTCGATGGGTAGTTTGCGAAAACAAGAGCAGTATAATTGGTTACAGATTATGCCTGTAACTAAATTAGACTTAATTAAGCAAGGTATTCATGAGGGAAAGTGGGCTATGGCAATGTCACCTATTGATTTTGCAAAACACCATCAGTTACTCAAAAAAGACGATTTGGCGGCTGAGGATCCGCATAAACCAGGTATCCCGATGACAGCGACCATTAAGCGTGGAGAAGCAAAGGGTATTTTTACCATGCAACTTGGTGCAACTTTTCAGGGTTTTGAGTTGATGCCTATTCATCTATTAGCACTGTCTGCAATTTTTGCAGCTAGAATTAATCGTGACAGAGATGGTGCAAAAGCATTACTTGATTCTATCAATGCATCTGCGTTAAAAGGACGCCTAAGTTTTTTAGGTGCTAAAGCATTATTAAAGAAGCATATTAAATCTCAAATTGTACAAGAATGCGCGCAAAGTCATGCGTATTCTTTAACGGTTCTTGCCTCCCTTCTTGAAAAAGCTCGTGATGATGGTGTATTGCCTTCAGCTGACTTTATTTGGTTAAAGCCTTTGGACAGAAGAGCATGGTATTTATTAAATTGCGTGGGAAGACAAACACCATATTCTGAGATTGCAGGCGTGTTTGGTCATTGGAAAGCTGAAAAAGCACTAACTAGAAAAAGTGTTGTGCCCATGGTGGAAGAAGCCATCAATGCACTGGATGATGCGGTGAGGAATGTAAAGCTATCACAAAAAGTTTTGGAGGCATTGTAAGATGCAGCGAGGCCTTAGAGGTGATCAAGAGTTAGATCCATCGTTATTATTACGTGATACTCGCACACTAGGTCAGCGGGTTACGGACTTTTTTAAAGATCCATCAAACGTAGCAATCATGCTATGTAGTTTAAGTTTCTTGTCTTTTTATTATCCTGAGACAGCTTTTTATGTTTTATTTTTAGGCTTTGGTGTTTTTCTTTATGCATTTTTGCAAAAGCAAATACTACCCTTTCGCTTACCACAGACAGCTAAAGTTAAGGATTATAATGATTTAAAGCCTGGCATCAAAAAACCAAACATGGCAAGGGGTATTACATTTTTTGGAAATGATATTAATTCTAATGAAGAGCTTTGGTTTGCCAATGAGGATATGCGAACACACGTACTTATTTTTGGCTCTACAGGTAGTGGTAAAACAGAAGCACTGGTCTCGATTGCTTATAATTCTCTAGTTCAGGGTAGTGGTTTTATTTACGTAGATGGTAAGGGTGACAACTCGTTATTTGCAAAAATATTCTCCATGACCCGTAGTATGGGCCGTGAGGATGATCTTTTATTAATAAACTTTATGACTGGGGCAAAAGATATTGTTGGCCCACAAGAGCAGCGTCTATCCAATACAATGAATCCGTTTGCTAATGGCTCTTCTAGTATGCTAACTCAGCTAGTGGTTAGTCTTATGGACTCATCAGGGCAATCCTCTGATGGTGATATGTGGAAGGGGCGTGCAATCAGTTTCGTTGAGTCTTTAATGAAAATTCTAGTATATATGCGTGATCAGGGAGCAATTCTTCTTGATGCGAATACTATTCGTAACTATTTTCATTTACCTAAACTAGAAGCAATTGTGATTGACAAGCAGTTTCCTCGCGATGATCAAGAGGCAGTGAGCTTAGAAGGTGTACCTTCACTGGTGATGGAACCTATAAAAAACTATCTACTCAACCTGCCTGGTTATAATAAAGATAAAAAGGGTAAGCAAGTTTCCCAAGTATTAGAGCAGCATGGATTTATTACTATGCAGTTAGTGCGAGTTTTCTCGTCACTTGCAGATACTTATGGACACATTATTCGTGTTAATTTAGCGGAAGTTGATTTTGAAGATGTTGTTTTAAATCGACGCATTTTAGTTGTGCTACTTCCCGCGCTTGAAAAATCTCCTGATGAATTGGCGAATTTAGGTAAGGTTATTATCGCTTCATTAAAAGCAATGATGGCTGCAGGCCTCGGTGAAAGTGTTGAGGGTGACTATCGCGATGTGATTGAACGTAAACCAACAAATGCACCAACGCCTTATGTTTGTATTATGGATGAGTATGGTTATTATGCTGTACAAGGTTTTGCAGTGGTGCCAGCTCAGGCCCGCTCATTAGGTTTCTCGGCAATTTTCGCTGGACAGGATTTACCTGCGTTTCAAAAGGCTTCTAAAGAAGAAGCCGCATCCATTGGTGCGAATACGAATATTAAAATATGTATGAAGCTTGAAGACCCAACTGAGACATTAGACTTTTTTACAAAGACAGCTGGTGAGGCGTATGTAACAAAAGTTGACTCGTTTCAAACAAAAGACTCTAGTATTAGCAATACCTATATGGATACTAAAAGCTCATCATTTGAAAAACGGGCGCGGATTGATTTGCTTGACTTAAAAGAGCAAACAGAAGGTGAGGCACATATCTTTTTTCGCTCAAAAATTATCAGAGCAAAGATGTTTTATGCAAACCCGAAACCAGCAAAAGAGCTTAAAATTAATCAGATGCTTAAGGTTGAAGAGCCGCCTGATGACTATATTATTAAGTTACAAACACAAATGGTGGCGTTTAAGAAAATTGTTGACTCCGGCAATTTAGCACTGAGTGTAGAGGTTGATACGCCTGAGATAAAAAGAGTTGTAGAAAGTTTAGAGGCAAGTGAGCTTGAAGATCCCATTGAAAAGGGAGTAGAGGCTCTTATTGCATTCCATAACTTTAGTGAGCCTGAAAATGTTGAAGTGGTTGAGCAAGAAATGGTTGAAGGTGAGCTCAATATCTTCTATAAGTTACAACATCCTGATTCAGCTCCACCGTTGCTAGTTGATGATGTTGAAACGTTTTCAGCGCCTATTCTAAATATTAATTCTTTAACAACAAAAATCTCTTTTATTGAAAAAATCACAGGTAAACAAGATCAGTATGCTAATAATATTGCTCAAGAGCTTGTTAAAGATTTGCAAACAGCGACAAAGTATCCCCCAGATAGTATTGATAAGATATCATCTGAAGAGTTAACTTCTGTAGTCAATGAGTTGTGTCAGTTGATTGTCAAAGCAAGAGAGGGTTCATCAGGTGAGAGCAGTTTGCTTGACGATTTATAGTATCATATATTCAGAATAATGAACGTTTTGTAAGCAGTTTTTAAAAAGTCTTTTCTAGACTTGTCATGGACTAGTAAATATGTTGTCATCTCTCATTGTGTAAAGTTCTTTTATATTGTTAAATGTACGGTGATAAGATTAAATATCTTTAGGTAGGGAATGTGATCGTGAACAGTGTTAAGCAAAAACTATGTTTTGTACTCATATTAGTGATGCTTATTGTATCATGTGCCTCTAGAAGACAAGATGTGAGCACACAACAACCTATGCGAACAGATATTTCATTAGGCATTACACAAAGAAAGAACATCACTGATTATAGAACTAATCAGTTGGCAATGATGCTTAGAGAGGAAGGCATTAGTATTATTTCTGTTGGTCAGGATTATAGGCTTATTGTTCCGGCGAGCAATTTGTTTTTTGCGCGCTCTCCTAGGTTACGGAACGATGGTTATGGGACACTTAATTTAGTTGGTAACTATCTTAAGCAATTTAGGACGGTTGGTGTTAGGGTTAGCGGCTTTACTGCTGAAAAGAATGCTGCTAGGGCAGGAGCTTTATCTTTCGCGAGAGCGAGAGCGGTTTCAAATTATTTATGGAGTCAGGAAGTTGATGCTCGTATGTTATACACACAGTCACACAGTATTGTCGGGAACAGAGCCTGCGATGTGGGTGATGGGTTTAAAAGACGTGGTGATTACCGCTCTCATATAGAGATAGCGTTTAGAAATCGCATTGTGTGATCTTTTTAAGATGATAATGAGTAATTTTTTTTCAAGGTAAACAATGGCAGAGGAAGAGCTACAAACAGTTGAGATGAGAAATAGCTTCTATCGAGATAGCTATAGTCGGGTTCTCTTTGTTTTACTTTTATCTATAGCAATTATCTTCGCTTTGGTAACAACCTTAAGCTATTTATTATTAAATCCTCCACCGCCAAAGTTTTTTGCTACCAGTATTAATGGTCGGATTACGCCTCTGTTACCGTTACGTGAACCAAACCAGTCAGATTCAGCGGTTTTGCAGTGGGCTAATCAGGCGGCCATTGCTTCGTATACCTACAACTTTGTCAATTATCGTCAAGAGCTTGAAGCAGCCTCTGGATTTTTTACTGAAGAAGGTTGGAATCAATTCATTACCGCTCTTCAAGACTCAGGTATGCTGAAAACAGTAAGGCAGAAAAAGTTAATTGTATCAGCTGTTGCAACCAGGGCGCCGATTATATTGCAAAAAGGGCCTTTAGATGGTCGCTATTCATGGCGGATCCAAATGCCGATTTTAATTACCTACCAAAGTGCAAGTGAATTCCAGCAGGTTAGAAGTGTTGTAACACTGCTTGTTTCAAGAATTTCTACGGTTAAATCTGTTCGAGGAATTGGTATTTCACAGTTCATAGTTGGTGCAGCGGGCGAAGGGACGGGTTAATTTTTTAAGCCATTATTAAGGTGTAGGACGTTATGTCTATTCAGGCCATTAGGGCAGAAAAAAATGGTAAATATTTTCACAGAAACGGTCTTCGTCGAACTGTTTTACTGCTATTGATGTCGTTATTTATTAACTTGTTGTTTATTGCCGCAATATATAACATTATGTTAAATAAAGTCGAGCCTAATTATTACTCAACAAGTGGTGTTAAACCTCCTATTTTGTTAAAGGCATTATCGCAGCCAAACTATTCATCGACACCATTATTAGATCCAAGTCCTGATCCAAACGCTTCTAAGGATGGGAAAAAAAGATGAGTACTGCGACCAATATAGATCCTCTTGTTTCCGTACAGCTCAGAAATAATTTTTATAGAGAAAATTATCGTAAGCTTATTATGGGGCTTATTGCTTCTGTGTTTATTAACTTTATGTTAGGCAGCTTACTTCTATACTTGATAGATTCGCCTCCAAAACCTTATTATTTTGCAACGACACTTGATGGTCATATAACCCCTATTTTTCCATTAAGTGAACCAAATCAATCAAGTGAGTCAGTGCTGAGTTGGGCGTCTCTTGCAGCTACAGCAGCATTTACATATAACTTTTCAAACTATAGAGAAGAGTTTCAAGCGGCATCTGGATTTTTTACTGGCAATGGATGGCGTCAATTTCTAGATGCACTGAAAGATTCGAATAACTTGGATGCTGTTCTTGCGAAGAAGCTTATTGTTACTGCACAACAAGTCGGCAAGTCCGAGGTTATGCAAGAAGGACATGTAAAAGGCATTTATGCTTGGCAGATTAAAGTACCACTTATGGTTACATATCAAAGTACGACACAATTTACACAACAGCGCGTTAATGCGCTGCTTGTCGTTATGCGCGTATCAACTTTGAATGCTCCAGATGGAATTGGTATTGAGCAGTTGGTTGTACAGCCAGTTGATGATGTTTAATAAAACAACATAGGGTTTCACTATTAAAATGTTGGATAGCAAAAAGATATTGAAAGTATTTTTGGTGATTATCACCATAACAAATTTTTATGTGACAGATGTGAGTGCTGAAGATGCCTCACAAGCTTTACAGCAGTTACAACTATTGCAAAAAAATATGAAAGCTAAAAACAGTGGTGTAGAAAGCAAGTTAGAGCAGTTAGCAAAACAAGCGAAGGATAAAAAAGAAACAGCAAATAAAGCGGTCGCTCAAAAACATTCTAAACCTTCGAGAACAACTAAGACAAAAGCAAGCGAAAAGTCAGCAGCGCCAACAGCTTCAAAAACGGAAGGGGATGTGATTCGGTTTAAAGCATTTGAACGTGTCAAGAGTCGCTTATTTCCGTTAGATACGAATCAAATCGTTGATTTACGTCGAAACTTTAATAAGAATGAGCGGGCTTTAATTACTTCAGTGGGCACACCACCACGACCAACGGCAACATCACAGATGGTTAATTTATCGCCTGGAGCAACGCCGCCGGTTATTCGACTGGCACAAGGATTTATTTCATCAGTAGTGTTTTTAGACTCCAGTGGTGCACCTTGGCCAATTATCGCCTACGATATTGGTGACCCAGAAGCGTTTAACATTCAGTGGGATAAGTCTGGAAACACCCTCTTGATTCAAGCAAAAAAACTTTATAACTATGGTAACTTAGCTGTTAGGCTTCAAGGCTTGAATACACCAGTGATGCTGACACTGATTCCTGGACAAAGGGCTGTTGATTATCGCGTTGACATGAGGGTTCAGGGATTTGGACCAAACGCAAAAAATCTTCCAAATACCATGGGGTTGCCAAACATGGCCTCCAATGAGCTATTAAAAGTTTTAGAAGGGGTGCCACCTGCAAATAGTTCTAGACTCCGTGTCTCAGGAGGGGCTGCTGAAGCTTGGACACTAGGCGATAAAATGTATGTCCGAACTCGTTTAAATATTCTATCTCCAGGTTGGATAGGAATGATGTCTAGTGGTGATGGAACTCACGCATATCAAATGATGAAAGCACCTGTGTTATTGGTTTCCTGGCATGGCAAGGTGGTACAGTTAAAATTAGAAGGGTTGTAAACTGATGGGCGATAAGAAGAAAAACCTAAAAAGTTTATTCACAAATACCAGATCAAGATTAATCATTATTGCGACAGGTGTTGTGCTAATTATTGCGATTATAGTTGGAGTGTTGCGCTTACAAAAAAACATTTCATCCCAAAGCGATGTGACTACTTTGAGTGATACTCCGCAAGGAATTCAATCGATTCCTGGTGGATTAAATCCTACTCAGCAATATTCTAAGTTGCAGATGAAACAAAACGTTGAACAAGCGAAGTCAGCTCTAAAACGTGGACAGAGTGCAATCCCAACAATCATTAAGTCACAAAAGTTTGCTGAAGGTGTAAAAGTTGTTGGTAGCAAAGATGGAGAAGGTAGTGTTGGCTTTTCAACATTGGCTAGGGAAAGAGGCACGGGTGGTGCAAGGAGTTTATGGGAAGAAGAGCTTAAGAAAAACGCGTGTAATAAAGCCACTATTGATAAGCTCATGCAGCAAGGTGCAGCTTTAGAGGATATCAAAAAAGCATGTTCTTGCCAGGAACTTAAAGTAGCTGGATTTAAAATAGATGAGTTATCCAAGGTTTGCTCCTGTAAAGGATTACGTAAAGCAGGCTTTAATGCCATGGAGCTTAAAAATCTTGGCTATACTGCAAAACAACTTCGTGCGTGTGGCTTTGATGCATGCGCGTTAAAGAATGCAGGGTTCACTGCTAAAGAGCTTGCAGATGCTGGTTTTTCAGATGGTGAGTTAAAAGGTGCAGGGTTTACTGAGAAGCAGCGTGCACAGGCTTTGGGACTTCCGCAAGGTGTTTCTATAGCAGAAATCAAAAAAGCGGGTTGTGAACCGAGTGCTCTAAAGAAACTTCGTGCACGAGGAGTCAGTGCAAGAGCTATTCGCTATATAAGTGGATGCTCCCCAAGTGATCTCAAAGCAGCGGGTTATACCGCTAGTCAACTAAGGAAGGCAGGTTTTACTGCTGCAGAGTTAAAGAGAGCAGGATTTTCTCCTAAAAGCTTGAAAGATGCAGGTTACAGCGCGCATGATTTGTTAAATGCTGGCTTTACACCACAAGAGTTGGCTAAAGCCGGATACTCTAATGATGCGATACGTGCTGCATTATCAAAGTTACCCGCAGGTATTTTACCTGAAGATATCAAGCGTGGTGGTTGTAACGAAGAGAGGCTAAGAACTCTACGTCGAGCGGGAGTGAGCGCGGTAGCCATTAAAAAATATACTAATTGCAGCGCGGAACAGCTAGCTAAAGCAGGTTTTGATGATCGACAACTTCAGTTCGCAGGTTTCACGCCAAAGGAAATAGCAGCAGCTCATAGAGCAATGGGCAGCAAAATAAGCTTACCCAATGGTGTTAGCGAGGCTGAAGTTGAAGCTGCTGGATGTAATGTGGAGAAATTAAAGGCGTTAAAAGCTAAAGGTGTTAGCGCTGATGCTATTAGAAAGCTAAATCACTGTAGTGCGAAACAGTTAAAGGATGCAGGTTATAGTGCTGAGGATCTGCTGAAAGGCGGCTACAGCAGAGATGCATTAAAATCAGCCGGTTTTACACCTGATGAAATACAGGCAGCGCTTAATAAATTAGCACACCTTGCTAAATTGCCAAACGGTGTAAGTTATAGAGATGTTAAAAAGGCGGGATGTGATCCTGAAGCACTCCGTAAACTCAAAGAAAAGGGTGTAACAGCTGCAGCAATTGTAAAAATAAATGGCTGCAGTGCCAAAGCGCTGAGACAGGCCGGATATTCTGCGGGCAAACTGTTAGGCGCTGGGTTTACTGCTGATGCGTTGGATAAAGCTGGATTTACTCCTGATGAAGTTAGTCAGGCAGTGGCGAGGCAGGAGAGATTGGCTATGCTCCCTAAAGGCGTCACAGAAGAAGATATGAAAAAAGCTGGCTGCGATCCTACTAAGTTGAATGAACTTAGAAATAAAGGAGTTACGGCCAATGCCATACATCTTTTTAATCACTGCTCAGCAGCGGAGCTAAAGAAAGCAGGTTTTAGTGCTCGTGCTTTGAAAAGAGCAGGTTTTTCAGATAGCGAATTAAAACAAGCAGGTTTTACGCCTGATGAAATTAAAGAAGCAAATATCGCACTTCCAAAAGGCATAACGGTTAATCGAATTAAGTCAGCCGGTTGTGATCCAGTGAAACTGAGGGAGCTTAGAAACGAGAATGTGAGTGCAATTGCTATACAAAGAGTTTCTAAGTGCCCAGACTCAGCCTTGCAAAAGGCTGGCTTTTCTCCTAAGCAAATAAAAGCAGCGGATGATGCCGTCGCAGCGGATGAGTTGGCTCGCTTACGGCAAGTAGGCTGTACTCCAGAGGCGCTCAAAGCCGCTAAAAATGCAGGTTTGTCTGCTTTATCCATTCGTAAAACTATTGGCTGTACAGCAAGACAAATGCGAAAAGCAGGTTTTACTTTAGATGATTTAAAAGCCGCTGGGTTTACTCCTGGTGAGCTAGCAAAAGCTGGATTTCCACTTAAAGACTTATTAAGCGCGGGCTTTACTCCGGATCAATTACGACAAGCAGGATTGTGGAAGGAAAAGGATGAAAACACTACCGGTATAGCGTTGCCACCAGGTATTACTGCTGAAATGGTAAAAGATGCGGGGTGTGACCCCGATATGCTCAAGGAATTAAAATCAAAAGGGGTTAAAACGGAAGTTATTAATAAATTAAACGGTTGTAGTTCCCAGGAGTCAGTAGCACTACCTTCAGGTATAACAGAGGATATGGTTAAGTCAGCTGGCTGTGATCCTAAAAAACTTAAAAAGCTAAGAGAGGCTGGAGTAACAGCAAAAGCAATCAGAAAAATAAATGGCTGTAGTGCAGCGTCACTGCTTGCGGCAGGTTTTTCACCTGATGACTTAAAAGATGCTGGTTTTAGCAAAGCTGAGATTGCGGCTGGGAAAAAGGAAATGCAGTCTAGAGTTCAAGGGCTGCCAGAAGACAATGTGTTAAAGGGTATTGATAGTGCTGCTGGGGGTGATGTTGCTGTTAAGTCGCAGGCAGAAAGAAATGCTAATAAGTTGCAGAAAATCTTTGAGCAGCAGCAAAAGCATTTTAGTGGACAGAGATTTCAGCAGCAGATAGAGCAAGCTGCTTCACAAATGATGGGCGCATCACAACAGGCAATTACTGGTTGGAGGAGAACAGGAACACAATCTCTTACCTACATTGGAGAGCCCGTAGATAAAGATGGTGGTAAGGATGGTGCTTCTAGCAGAAAGGATCAAACAGGCCAAGCTAAAGGTGATAGAGGTAGTGCAACTGGCCCTGCAGTGATTAGAGCTGGTGATATCATGTTTGCAGTACTTGATACATCTATTAACAGTGATGAGCCGGGACCAATTTTAGCGACTATAGTTGCCGGTCGTTTTAAAGGGGCAAGGTTAATTGGGGCTTTCACTTTACCTTCTGAAGGACAGAAGTTGATACTTAATTTTAATATGATGTCTGTACAGGGCGCTCCTCAAGCGACCTCAATTACAGCGGTCGCGATTGATCCTAATACAGCAAGAACAGCCCTTTCTAGCAGAACAGATAATCATTATTTGTTAAGATATGGGTCGTTGTTTGCGAGTTCCTTTATTGAAGGATTTGGTAATGCCTTTCAGTCAGCAGGAACGACAGTGACCATCGGTGGAACAGCCTCTAGTGATATATCGATACAACAAGGTGTTGGGCGTTCTGTTCTAGAAAATGCGGTGATAGGTTTGGCAGATGTAGGTAAGCAGTGGGGGCAACAAGCGAGACAGCTGATGAATCGCCAGCCTACTGTATATGTTTACTCAGGAACTGCGTTAGGTATTTTGTTTACACGAGATATAAAATCAATTTAGTTATAGGGGCGATTAATGGTTGATGAAATCAAAGAAGATGAGTATCACTTCACTGATGATCAAGGAGGTGATGTATTTGAAGAGCCGGTGGAGCAGCCATCTTCTACCCAAGACTACATGTCTAAAATAACAGACATCCTATCTAGTAATAATTTAAAAAGAAATGTATTGCTAGCAATTGGCGGATTTATTGGCTTGCTATTAGTTTATAAAATTATCGGTGGATTTATGTCTACGGGTGGTAAAAATCGTGTTTCCAAGCAAACACAGATTCTACAGCCTAAACAGGCGTTGGTGGCGACCAAGCCTGCGCCTGCAGAAAAAAGTAAACCGGAGGAGACTGCACAAAACCAAGCTAGTCCTGTTATGGGAAATGAATTTGCTGACTCATTAGCGGGTGTGAAGCAGGATTCAGATTTTACCAAAAGGAAAATTAATAGAATTAACTTTAATATTTTAAATGTTGAGAAGGGTATCAGCTCGCTTGGTAGCAAGCTAGAAATTGTAAACAAAAGTATCGCTATGTTATCTCAGCAGATAAAAGCTCAGCAGCTACAAATTGAAAGCCTAAAGCCAAAGCCTAAGAAGAAAGCTCGACACAAGAATATGCAAAAACAAAGGCTAAAATATAATATTCAGGCAGTCATTCCAGGAAGAGCTTGGCTGGTCTCAAATCGAGATACAACGATCACTGTAGGTGAGGGTAGTGTGATACCCGATTATGGACAGGTAAAGCTTATAGATGCTGAGCAGGGTATTGTTTTAATGAGCTCTGGTGCTAAATTTACTTTTAGATCAAGCGACACGTAAGGATTATCTATGGATGCTGGTGATATTAGTGGTTGGATATCAGCTAATGCAGATTGGCTGAATCATTTAGCTGGAAGTATAAACCAGGTTTATACGATGGTTACGGCTGCTGCCTATGTGATAGGTATATCGTTCGCATTTAAGGCACTGTATAGCTTAAAAGTTTATGGTGAGCTAAGAACAATGATGTCGAGTAATGCTAGTGTTAAGGAGCCGCTTACTTATCTCATTGTTGCAGCAGTATTTATATATCTACCTACTGGACTGAGCATCATTTTGAACTCCACTTTTGGACAGTCAAATGTACTCGCCTATTCTGAGTTGCCTTCTGCATTCGATTTAAGTGAAACTAATGGTGGTTTTGCATTACTGAAACTCTTGCAGCTCATTGGTGTGATGGCATTTGTTCGTGGTTGGGTTTTACTTGCTCGATCTGCTGGTCAAGGCTCACAACCGGGTGGGTTTGGTAAAGGATTAATGCATGTATTTGGTGGCGTACTCTTGATGAATATCGTTGGAACAATTAGAGTAGTATATAATACGCTAGGGATATCATTTTAATAGATTAGGAGAACAGCGTTGCTTAAGCCTTTAAATGCTTCAGGTAGGCAAGTGATAAAGGAAATGTCTGCAAAGCTATTTGTGACGTTTGTATTAGTGTCAATAGCGCCGTATTGTTTTGCTTCCGGTGGATTGACTATTGGTGGTGTAGCATCGCTTATCACGGGGTCATTTAGACAGATTGCTAAGCTTATAACTGCTGCCTCATATCTTGCGGGACTTGGTTTTTCAATTGGTGCAGTCTTGAAGTTTAAGCAGCATAAAGATAATCCTACGCAAATCCCTGTGGGAACACCTATTGCGATGCTGTTCATTGCTTCAGCACTTTTATTTTTACCCTCTATCTTAGATGTGACAGGGGCAACATTGTTTGGAGCCCAAGGAGGAACCATTGCGGGTCCCAGCGGGATAGTATTTAGTTAATTTTAATCAAAGGAGCCGACTATATGTGCATCAAAAATGTTTTAACTTCTAACAGATTCCTGAAACTGGCGACAGCCATTTCAATGACTCTTTTTGTCAACTATGTTTTGGCTGCGCAAAGTGCAGGAGATGTAGCCTCAACAATTGTTGGTTCATTCGCGCAAATTGCAAAACTAATTACTGCTGGTGCATATTTAGGAGGGTTGGCTTTCACTATTGGTGCTATCATGAAATTTAAGCAACATAAGGATAACCCAACTCAAGTGCCTATCGGTACACCGATTGCTTTATTATTTATTGGAGCGGCGCTCTTATTCTTACCTTCACTTCTAGGTGTAGCAGGTCAAACTATCTTTGGTGGCGGTACTGTTGCTGGTGCCTCAGGTGTTGCTTGGACTCCTGGTAGTTAATACGGATGCGCTATCCTATCCACTTACAAGCTAAGCCGGGTTCGTGGAGAGTGTTCAATGCAAGAAAAGTAGATAAAGCTTTTCTTGCATTTCAGAACAAGGTTTTTGCACGAGATAAATTCACTTGTCAGTTTTGCGGGTTTCAAGCAAAACTGTTTCAGGAAGTAGTCAATATCGATGGTGACTACTCTAATAATAAGCTATCAAACTTAACAACATCGTGTTGTTTTTGTGCGCAGTGCTTTTTCTTAGAGTCTGTAGGCATGGGCAGTTACGGTGGTGGTACGCTCATTTATCTACCCGAAATGACGCAAGGGGAGTTAAATAGTTTTTGCCATGTTTTGTTTTGTGCGATCACTAATAATACAGGCTATAAAAATAGCGCGCAAACGCTGTATCGTACACTTAAGTTTCGTTCGCAGATAGTAGAAGATAAGTACGGTGAAGGTACTAGTGATCCGGCGATTTTTGGGCAACTTTTAATTGATTCAGAAATTAATGATGTTCAAACCACAGAGTTAATATTTAATCATATGCGACTTTTGCCGTCTCGAGCGAAGTTTCGTAATCAGATTGAGCAGTGGGCGCAGGCAGCCCTAGATGAGATTGCAACCGAGTAAAGTAACAGGAATTTTATATGGCTAATTTTGCTGAGTCATTTTTTGATGGTGTGGACACGTTTTTTGCTTGGTTAAGTACATCTTTAAAGCAAACGACCGATGCTTACTGCGATATTGAAACAGCTGATAGCGAGTTTGTACTAGCCGGGCATGATGGCTCTCTTCTTTCTGTTATTGAGGTCTTTGGGGCAACTGCTTTAGTTGGCGAGGAAGAATTTACACGATCTGTTGAAGGGCTTACAAACTCCTTGCGCACAGCTATGGGACAAGCAGGCCACAGTTTACAAGTATATTTTGCACATGATAAACAGAATGTAAAGAAGCATATTTCTAATATCTATGAACCTGCACGTGCTACTGCAAAGCGTCTAGAACTAAATTTAGATGACTTATTTGATGAGCGAGAAGAGTATTTATCAGAGTACTGTGCTGAGGAGCGGGTTTTTTTAGTGCTATGGACTCATCCAAAATCATTAGCAGCAGAGGAGCTTAAGCAAGCACTTAAAGAAAAACAAGCAACTATCAAAGAGAGTAAACTGCCTCCTTTTAAAAATACACAAACCGTTTTTGCAGCAATTCCTGAGTTGCGTGATACCCATGACGCTTTTGTACGTTCAGTGGTGAATGACTTTGGTAGTCTTTCATTCAAAGTTGGTTTGCTTGATGCGCATAGTGCTATTTTTGAAATGCGCATGTCAGCTGATCCAGACTTTACAGCAGATGACTGGAGGGCAACGCTTCCAGGCGATAAAATCCCTGTGAGAGAGGTTGAGGGTTTTGAAGGTGATCCTTCTGATTTACTTTGGTTTCCTGTTGGAAAGCAGATAGTACCACGAGATGCGGAAAACTTAGATTTACGTACAGCTCGTGTGGGTGATAAAATATACTCGTCTGTTTTTATCGACTTGTTTCCCAAAGATGTGCGGAACTTTATGGTATTGTTTAACCGAGTTCTGCCTGCACATATTCCCTGGCGTATTTCCTTTATGCTAAACAGTGATGGTTTATCAACGATTAAACTCAAAGGGTTATTATCTGCGATTTTATCTTTTACTTCTCAGCAAAATCGCTTAATCAGTAACTCAGTTAATTTATTAAAGTATCTGCAGTTAAACTCTGATGAGGCGTTGATTCGATTACGGGTAGCCGCCTCTACCTGGGCTCCAGAAGGAAAAATGGGTTTGTTACGTCGTAGAGCATCTGAGTTATCTAAGGCAATCCAGGGCTGGGGCTCTACAGAAGTTTCTGAAATAAGTGGTGATCCATTTGGTGGTGTGGTTTCTAGTATGCTCGGTATGACGACAAATAACTTAGGAACAGCGTGTGTTGCACCTTTAAGTCAAGTTGTGAGCATGTTACCTATTTCACGTCCAGCATCATCTTGGACTCAAGGCGCATTATTATTTCGTTCTCCAGATGGAAAGTTGTGGCCATTTCAGCCAGGATCGACACAGCAAACGACATGGATTGATTTGTGTTATGCTCGTCCTGGTTCAGGTAAGTCTGTACTTTCAAATGCATTAAATTTAGCGCTTAGTTTGTCAGGTGGTTTGATGAGACTACCTAGGATCGCTATTATTGATATTGGCCCGTCAAGTAGTGGTTTGGTTTCGTTATTAAAGGAAGCGCTACCACGTACAAAAAGACATCTGGTCGCTTATTATCGATTAAGAATGACACCAGAGTACTCTATTAATCCTTTTGATACGCAGTTGGGTTGTCGCTTTCCCACAGCACTAGAAAGAACATTTCTTGTTAACTTTCTAACATTATTGGCAACACCCCTAGGTGCACAAAAACCTTATGATGGTATTGCTGATTTATCCGGTATGGTTGTTGATGAGCTTTATAAGAATTTAGCTGACGATGGTAATCCTTATACCTATACTGAAGGTGTAGAGGTGATGATTGATGGGATTTTAGAAGAAATTGGATTCGTTAAAGATGCTAAAACCACGTGGTGGGAGGTAACTGACGCTCTTTTTGTAGCAGGGTTTGAACATGAAGCCTTGCTTGCGCAGCGCTATGCAATGCCCTTACTTGCAGATGCTGCTTCTATATGTCGTACACCTGCTATTGATGACTTATATGGAAAAATCATTGCTCCAACAGGTGAAAGCTTGATTAACGCTTTTGGACGAATGATTTCAGCTGCAGTCAGAGAGTATCCGATTCTTTCTCGTGTCACGGCGTTTGATATTGGTGATGCTCGTATTGTTTCTCTCGATTTAGATGAGGTTGCTAAAAGTGGTGGTGATGCAGCAGATAGACAGACTGCTGTTATGTATATGTTGGCAAGATATGTTTTAGCTCGTCATTATTATCTAACGAAAGAAGCCATTGGTGAAATTCCAGAACAGTACAAAAGCTATCATGGACAACGTATTCAAGACATTAGAGAAGATCCGAAGCGTATTGTTTATGATGAGTTTCATAGAACATCAAAGTCTCAAGCGGTCAGAGATCAAGTCCTTGTTGATATGCGAGAAGGTCGTAAGTGGAAAGTACAAATTGCCCTATTGTCACAATCGGTTGAAGATTTTGATGATGTGATGATTGAGTTTGCTACTAGTATATTTGTAATGGATGCAGGTCCCTCACAGGCTGTTGAAAAAACAGTTAAGATATTTGGCTTGTCGGATACGGCCAAAACAGCACTACGAACTAGGGTCCATGGGCCTAGACAAGGTGGAGCAACTTTTCTTGCACAATTTGCGACAAAAAGTGGTATTAATGTTCAGTTATTAACACTGACTCTTGGGCCAATTGAGTTGTGGGCTTTCAGTACCACTGCTGAGGATGCACAAGTGCGTAATGAGCTCTATAAACATCTTGGACCTGCTGAAGCCAGAAGGCTTTTAGCAAATTTATTCCCTTCAGGATCTGTTGGCAAGGTCTTAGAAGAGAGGTTGTCTGAAATGCGTGAGGACGAAGGTTTAATCAGTGAAGAGAAAAAACTAGGCGTTGTAGATGGTCTTATTGATGACATTTTAAAAGCCTATTCAGAAAATCCTAACATTAAGAGCTTACCACGTAAAAAAGAAAGTATGCTTTATTAGAGTGGTGCCTCTTTGAGTTTAATTTCCCCCAAGCTTTAATGCTTACCTAAGTCGTGTGTATAACGACTTAGGTGAGCTCTTTAGGTAGAGATAAGCTGCTCAGTATATTAGGTATAAATGGATTTACAGCTTGATTTGCCGTTAAAAGAAACTTACTGGCATGTCCATTGATATCAAGAATAACCTGATAACTTGTTGTTGAATTTTCAAGCGGTATTAGATTTGCTTTCGCTAATAGTCTAAATAGACCCCAGTAGGTATCTTCTTTGATTTCGTAGGTGTTACCTTCAATATTTTCCATGACAATTTTATTGGTGTTGCTTTTAGTGTTGTCAGGCCATATTAGATCTTTTGTTTCGAGATTTTCTTGAGTATCGTTTATCTCTTGGCCATTAATATTGATTTGCAAGCTTTTAATCAAAGGTTCAAGTGCAACTGTCTGCATAGTGAACTGAACACGGGGCTCTATATTACCATTGGCAAAAAACATTTCTTTAATCACATTTGCTCGGATTAGTTCATTTAATGTTTGCTTGCTTAAAGGAAGCCTGAAGCCATCTTTTGTTCTAGGTTTCCATGTGGCACTACTTCTATCTATAAATGGACTTAAATAATCCTCAATAAAAATTGATAGCTTACCATTTGGATTAAAGAAGCTAACAAAATCTTCTTTTCGAACTTCATTTTTTGAGGTTAGAGTAAATGGAAAACGCTGATTAATGTGGTCCACATATTCCTGATAAACTACTTTTTGCCAACGCTCATTAATATGATCTTTAGCATTTGAAAGGATAATGCTCCATGTAGTATTTGCAAGACTCTCAATCCAAGGGCTTAATGGCTCTGGTAGGGCATTACTGACTTGATAGAGTTGACTAATTGGATCAATTCTATCGGCAAGAAAGCGTGTTTTAGCTATTTCAAAGGCAATTCGTTGGCTATCAGACTGTCTGGACATAATACTAAAGTAATGCGCAAGATCAGAAAAAATTGGCTGTATTTGTTGGCTTTGATGTTTTGTCAGCATGTTTAGAGCTGTATAGTGTCTTGAAACCTCTTGATTAAATAGTCGTTCGGCTTTAGTTATGGGGTGTTCAAAAGGTAGCGTATTATTTTGTAGGAGTTCTCTTAAAACTTCTAGTGGTGAGTTTTCACTTGCTAGATGTGTAAATAGCGTTGCACCTTCTTTAAATGTATAAAAGTCAACCGGTAGGTGCTTTTCACTGAGTTGCTGCCACCATCGAACGTACTTAGTGAGGTACATTTTTTGCAAAGACTTTGTAGGGCTTTCTAGCTTATTATTTAACTGCAATATATTGTCTGCTTTAAGTTGAGCGCCTAGAGTTGGCAAGAGTTCGCTGTAAATATTTGTAAAATACTGCTTTTGATATAGCGCTGGTATAGTGATCTCAGTCGGCTTAATAAAGTTGAGGCTAATATGTTTTTTATCTTTTGGTAGACTATTACTAATAAGCTGAAAGTACAGATAATCTTCTGGCAGGCTTTGCATATAACTTTGTGTCGTAGCAATGGTGGTAGTATTCACCTTTGTCCCATTAAACGATGGCCCTAAAGAGACATTTAGTAATTGATTTAATTCAGCAAGATTTTTAACTTTATTTTGTTTCCATAGATCATTGAGCCATGAGCTGAGATATTGTTTATCTAATGTAATCTTTCCACCCAACATCATATAAGTTTTAAGTGTGTAATAAGTTTGGCTAGGGGTTAGGCGCTCACTTAAGAGTAATTCTAATTGCTTTGCAATAGTAGGTAAAAAATGCTGTTTAAGATCAGATGAAAATTTAATTTTTAATTGTTTGTGATAGCTGGAAATTTCACTATCAACTAGTTTTGTTTTATCAAGTAAGTATTCTGCTTTCTCCAAATGATTGATAGACTGAGCGATGGTAGCCAGATCACTATTTTTGAGATTTTTATATTTTTTAAGTTCATACCCTGCTTCATATAAATAGGAGCTATTTGTGTAATGTGTTGCGATTATTCCTAATGTGAATAACACGGATGCAAAAGAGGTTGCAACTAGCCTTTTTTGATACATTTTATTTACTTTAGTATTGTGATAAGTACTAATTTGCTGAATAAAACCATCAATAAAGAACTGATTATTTCTTGAGCTTTGTGGTACTTGAGCATTTATAGTTAAGGAAAACGTTTGTGTAATATTCTGTGAGAGTCTGTCGTAGGCTTGATTGCCCTGGGTTGCGGCAGTAAAAAAAACTGCAGAGGTATTGAGTTGATCTTGCGTTAAATGTTTGACACAAGCACGAACCATATTACTAATACTTTCCATTTGTATAGGAAATTCACGAATAAGATATCGTGTTAAAGCGTCTTTTGTGTGATGAACTCGCTCTATAATTGTTTCATGTAAAGTTGATAAAAGTTTTTGATATTTTTCATCCTGCTGTTTGATGAGAGACTCAATATTTGGGTAGTGCTGAAAACTATAACCCCAGGCGCAGTTAACATCACTAAATGAGTGACAAAATCCTGCTATTTTATCTAGCTGTGTAAAGCAGATAAATAAATTAGCTCCTTTAAGTAACTTTTGTAAGCTGTGTATTTTGTCTTTGATTTTTTTTAGCTGATCTAAAAGTTCACGCGGTTTTAAAATTAAACTATCAAAAATATTAATGCAGATAGTAATACTATCAATGCTGTGTCTTTTATAAAATTTACGAAAAGTTTTAATATAGCGCTGTAATTTCAATTGCTCTGAGAGCATTGTCTCATTAATTTCAAGAAAGACAGCCTGATTATTATACCATGTATGACATGTGTTATTTGTTTCTGTGATGGTTTCTACATGTTCTAATGATGAACGGTTAAACAAGGTGGTTTTTCCAGAACTTGCAGGACCAAAGATGAGCCCAAGATGAGAGTTGTTTGTATTCTTAGAATGTTGTTTAAGATTGTTAATTAAATTTGTAATGATTGGTTCGTCTTTAGTGCTCATCAATTGTATCCATGCTTACACTTAGTGGAGAGAGTATCTGTTTAGCCTGTTGATTGAGTAAGTGGTGGCTCATCATCAACGTTCCGACCACTAAGCTAAGCGCAGCCATAATGGCAAATGAAAGTTTACGCTTACTTTCTACAGCTGTTGTGGTGTTTTTTGGTGTTGTTAATAGCGTGTTTTTTGTATGTTTTCGAAGTGGTGAGATAGTCTCATATAGATCATTAATTATTAGCTGTCTTTTTTCTGGAGACTGGTGTTTATATTTTCCTTGGAAACCAATGGTTAAACATAAGTAAATTAGCTCTAGGAGATCTAAGTAGTGATCGGGTTTATCAATGATGGTTTCAAGGATAATATATACTTGCTCATCAGGTGTTTTTTCTAAAGAGCTTTCTGGTAGTAACTCATGGAAAAGGATAAAAGGCTCAGCTTGTTGTGATAGGTCGTCAAGTGTTGCGATTATGAGATAAATACTTAAAAGAATAGTCTCTTCATCGTAATTGTAGTTTCGTGCACGCGTTTCAAAGGCTTTTAATTCATGCAGTAAATTAAGCTTATAATCAGACAGGGTGGTTTTGGTACTGAATTTTAGTCGCTCAATTAACGACAACAAAGGCTGGGCAGCAGTGACTAGTGGGTTTAGGCCTACAGTTGTTGTATATATTTGTGACCTATAGTAACTAAGCTGCCTTTTAGGCTGCTCTGCTACTAAACTAGTTGCCATACTCCCCTCCTTTTTATTCGATCTGGGTATATACTATACCCAATGGAGTTTAAAATACTAGCTTCAAGCTTTGATATTGTTAATATTGCTAAGTCGTAGGTTTATGCGCGGATAGAGGTGACGGATTTTTGCCGTGTATATGCTCTAATCGCTTTTGCTAGATAAAAGGCAATTTCTGTGGATTGATAGAAATTAAGCCTGGGATCAACCAATGAGCGATAGTTGTGTGATAAGTGATCTTCAGTAATATTTGCCACTCCTCCAATACATTCGGTAACGTCTTCACCAGTTAGTTCTAAATGTATCCCTCCTAATCGACTCTGCTCTTTTATATGTATTTTGTAGCTTATGTCCATTTCATCAAAAATATCAGTAAAGCTACGAGTCTTTAGGCCAGTCTTGCTTATATATGTATTACCATGCATGGGATCGCAGAGCCAAAGCACATTGAGCTTAGCTTTTTGAACAGAGCGAATGAGTGTCGGGAGTAAGTTTGAAACGTTTCTTTTACCTAAGCGTGTTACAAAGGTTAATTTTCCATGCATGTTGTTAGGGTTAAGTATTCTACTAAGCTCAATGAGCTCTCTGGCCTCAGTCGTTGGTCCTACCTTGATGGCAACGGGGTTTTCAATTCCTCTCAAGTATTCTATGTGAGCGCTATTTGTTTTTGCACTACGATAGCCAACCCAAGGAAAATGAGTTGATAGGTTATACCAGGAGTTGTTTTGCAACCGAGTTAATGCGGATTCATAAAATAAGTTTAGCGCTTCATGAGAAGTAAAAAAGTCGGATGTCCATGGAGATTTATTATTATAGTGAATTTTATTTAACAGCTGGAGTGTACTGCTAATTTCAGTTAGAACTTGTCTTAACTCTTTATTATGTTCATAAAATTTAAGAGATTTTTTAAGACTATCAAATATTCCAGTATGGCTAGATTTGGTTAACGTACGAATATAATTCATTGTGATGGCTGCATGCTGATAGCCTTGTATCATGAGTTTAGGATTTGGGGTTCTGGAATCTAGGCTAAATGGATGTTGGTTAATTAAGTCACCGCGGTAGCTCGGTAGAGTTTCTTGATTTATCGTTTCAACAAGCGCTGAGCGTGGTTTTGCAAACTGACCAGCAATGCGACCTATACGAACGACAGGTTTATTTAGTCCGTGAGACAAAATAAGACTCATGAGTGTAAGAGTGTGATACTTGCTCTCGATTAATTGTACGTTACAATCGGCAAATGACTCAGCACAGTCGCCACCTTGTAGTAGAAAGCATTTTCCAAGAGCAGCTTCTCTTATAAGCATTTTTAATTGTGATATTTCATTTACAGTGACCAATGGCGGCATTGTTTCAAGCTTAGAGGTCGCCTTTGCTAGTGATATATCGCATGGATAATGAATCATCTGATCAGATGAGAACTGTTTCCAAGAGAAGGGGGTCCAGTTTGACATTGACTAAAATTCAAAATGTTTGCTTAAAAGAAGAGATAAATTATGCGCTGTTCATTTCTTTATAGCAAATAGTTTCATCTATTTGGCGCAGCAGCGCTTGTATTTTTTTCCACTACCACAAAGGCATGGCGCGTTTCTAGGTGTTTTTTGATTTGTTGCTTCACCAACATAAAACCATTGGCCATTACTGCGCTCAAACAAGCTATTTTCTATCAATTGTTGTTTTATACCGTTGTGCTTGAATGTCGCGATAAAGTGAACCGTATCTTTGGAAGCATTTACGACTTCAAGTTTTTGCCATTCGCATTGTTTTGCCCAGGCTAGTACTTCTTGCTTATTAAATCCTACTAGTGCTTTTTTACGCATGGTTTGTTCGATGTAATCAATATGACCTGTTACATAGGCACTATATCGTGAGCGCATTAACGCGAGTGCTGTTGGGGCTTTCTTAGAGCCATCCAAATAGGGTTGGCAACAATCTTGATAATTAGTCTGACTGCAGCAAGGGCAAAGTTCACTCATATTGATGTAAAGAAAAGCATAAAAAACAGTTTGTTATTATATCTATCTTCCCTGGGGTTGAAAACTAAAGTTTTATACCCACAATACATAACTATTGATGTTATTTGGAGCAAATTATGGCGAAAGATATTTCCAATAAATGGGAAAAGCTGGCTAAAAATAAGCAAGATGAGTCTGAAAATTTAGGTGAGGCCAATGAATATGAAACATCTGAGACTAAGGATTTAGATGGAGAAGCTGAAAGTTTGGCACATCCAGACTATGAAGCGCTGCAAAAAGATCTGACTAAAGCTGAGCAAACTGCGCACGAAAACTGGGAAAAGGCTGTTCGTGCTCAAGCTGAGCTTGAGAATATCAGAAAACGCGCTGAGCGTGATGTGGAAAGCGCACATAAGTTCGGTCAAGAAAAGCTTATTAATAATTTATTGCCAGTCCTTGATAGCTTGGAACAGGCCTTACAAATAGCCATTGATGCAGGGGATAGCGGTAAAGCTATGGTTGAAGGTTTAGAGCTAACTTTACAACTATTTCTTTCTTCATTAGAAAAACATGGTGTAAAGCAACTTAACCCTCTTGGCGAAAAGTTCGATCCAAATGCTCATGAGGCAATGTCTATGGTCCCTTCAGATGAATATCAACCTGGTGAAATCATGCAAGTGATACAGAAAGGCTATCTTCTTAATGATCGAGTAATTCGGGCAGCGCGGGTTATCGTTGTAAAAGAATAAGTAATTGGCTTGAAAAAAATCAAGCCAATCCCCATATGACTTTTAAGAAAATATTTTAAGAATTTCTACCTGTGGAGTACGAATATTATGGCTAAAATCATCGGTATTGACCTTGGAACCACCAATTCATGTGTGGCTGTGCTTGAGGGCGACAAAGCGAAAGTTATTGAAAATAATGAAGGTCATCGTACCACACCTTCTATTGTTGCTTTTACAAAAGATGGTGAAACATTGGTTGGACATTCAGCAAAGCGTCAGGCAGTTACTAATCCAGATGATACGCTATTTGCCGTCAAGCGTTTGATTGGCCGTCGTTTTGATGATGCGGTTGTCCAAAAAGATATTAACATGGTTCCATATAAAATCGTTAAAGCTGATAACGGCGATGCTTGGGTAAGTGTTAAGGGTGAAAAGAAGGCGCCACCACAAGTTTCTGCTGAAGTACTTAGAAAAATGAAAAAGACTGCAGAAGACTATCTAGGTGAGAAAGTTACTGAAGCGGTTATTACTGTTCCCGCGTATTTTAATGATTCTCAGCGTCAGGCTACTAAAGATGCGGGAAAAATTGCAGGACTTGAAGTAAAACGTATTATTAATGAGCCAACTGCCGCAGCCCTTGCCTATGGTATGGACAAAAAAGGTGGTGATAAAACGATTGCTGTTTATGACTTAGGTGGTGGTACTTTTGATATTTCTATTATTGAAATTGCTGAAGTTGATGGCGAGCAACAATTTGAAGTGCTTGCAACAAACGGTGATACGTTCCTTGGTGGTGAAGATTTTGATTTGGCTTTGATTGAGTATTTAGCTGGTGAGTTTAAAAAAGACAGCGGAATTGATTTACATAGTGATCCACTTGCGCTACAAAGATTAAAAGAAGCTGCAGAAAAAGCTAAGATTGAACTGTCTTCTACGCAGCAAACTGATGTTAATCTTCCGTATATTACAGCTGACAGTAGTGGTCCAAAGCATTTAAATATTAAATTAACCCGTGCAAAACTAGAGTCTTTGGTAGAAGATTTGGTTGACCGCTCTATTGAGCCATGTAAGGTGGCGCTTAAAGATGCAGGTGTAAATATTGGTGATGTCAATGAGGTTATTTTGGTTGGTGGTCAAACTAGAATGCCTTTAGTTCAAAAGAAAGTTGAAGCATTTTTCAATAAAGAGCCACGACGTGATGTGAATCCAGATGAGGCTGTTGCCGTTGGCGCTGCTCTTCAAGCAGGTGTGCTTTCTGGTGATGTAAAAGACATTCTTCTTCTCGATGTAACACCATTATCTTTAGGTATTGAAACTATGGGTGGTGTAATGACTAAGCTTATTGATAAAAACACAACCATTCCAACAAAAGCAAGCCAAGTCTTTTCAACAGCAGAAGATAATCAAACAGCAGTGACAGTTCACGTACTACAAGGAGAGCGTGAGCAGGCTTCAGCTAATAAATCGTTGGGTCGTTTTGATTTATCAGACATTCCTCCAGCGCCTAGAGGCGTTCCACAAATTGAGGTGATTTTTGATATTGACTCAAATGGTATTATGAACGTATCTGCTAAAGATAAGGCAACTGGTAAAGCTCAATCTATCGTTATTAAAGCCTCTAGTGGTCTTTCTGATGATGAAGTCGAAGCAATGGTTAAGGATGCTGAAGCACACGCTGAAGATGATAAAAAATTCAAAGAGCTAGTTGAGTCACGAAATAAAGCTGATGGATTAATTCATGCGACAGAAAAATCACTGACTGATTTGGGTGATAAGGTAGAGGCTAGTGAGAAAGAAAGCATTGAAAAAGCCATCAGTGAATTAAAAGAAGCATTAAAAGGCACAGATGGTGGTGTCATTGAAGAAAAAACAAATGCGCTTTCTGAACTTTCTTCAAAGCTTGCTGAGCGTGTTTATGCACAAGCAGGCGATAATGCGCAAGCCAGTGGAGCAGAGCAAGCACCAGAAGGCCAAGCAAAAGGAAAAGCAGATGACAGCGTTGTTGATGCTGATTTTGAAGAAGTTGATGAGAATAAATAATCATCTTCTAACTGCTAGTTAAATTGTTAGGGCGCAGCGAAGTAGGAATGCGCCCTATTTATTTGTGCTTTAAATTTAGAGTTTATGACTTATGGGAACTAAAAGAGATTACTACGAAGTTTTGGGTGTATCGCGTACTGCGACTGATGCTGAGTTAAAAAAGGCTTACAGAAAACTTGCGATGAAATACCACCCTGATAGAAATTCAGGGGATAAGTCTGCAGAAGAAAAATTTAAAGAGGTCAAAGAAGCATACGAGATATTAGCAGACAACCAAAAACGACAAGCTTACGATCAATTTGGTCATCAAGGTGTTGAAGGTGGATTTGGTGGTGCCGGAGGTGCTCAAGGATTTGGTGGATTTGGCGATATTTTTGGTGATATTTTTGAGAACATTTTTACTGGCGGCAGAGGACCTGGAGGTCAAACACAAGCGCAGCGGGGTGCAGATCTTCGTTATAATTTAGATTTGACTTTAGAAGAAGCTGCTCTGGGCACTGAAAAAGATATTGAAGTACCCACACATGTCAGTTGTGATACCTGCTCCGGAACAGGCGCTAAAAAAGGAACTAAACCAGTTTCTTGTGAAACTTGTCAGGGTGTGGGACAAGTGAAGATGCAACAGGGATTTTTTACTATTCAGCAAACCTGTCCTAGTTGTCATGGTCAGGGAAAGGTGATTGGTACTCCATGTGCTAGCTGCCACGGTGAAGGGCGTGTTAGAAAAAATAAAAAATTACACGTTAAAATTCCAGCAGGTGTTGATCAAGGTGATAGAGTACGTTTATCCGGTGAGGGTGAGGCAGGTCTTCATGGAGGCGGAGCCGGAGATTTATATGTTCAGGTTAATCTAAAACAGCATGCTATATTTGAACGTCGCGAGAACGATTTATATTGTCATGTTCCCATTAGTTTTGTTACCGCAGCACTAGGTGGTGAGCTGGATGTACCAACGTTAAATGGTAAGGTGAAACTTAAAATACCTGCTGAAACGCAAAGTGGTAAAGTATTTAGAATGCGTGGAAAGGGTATTAAATCAGTCCGCGGTTATGGTGTAGGCGATTTACTATGTAAAGTTCAAGTAGAAACACCAGTTAATTTAAATAAATCACAGCAAAAAATGCTTGAAGAGTTTGAAGCTTCACTGTCGGGTAGTAAAAATAAGCACTCTCCTCAGAGTACTTCATGGTTTCAAGGTGTTAAAAAATTTTTTGAAGATATGAAGTTTTAGTGGTTGATAATTAAACACTTCATCAATATAATTCACTCCCTCTTCTTAATTTCAGGTAGGATTTATGCCACACGGTTTTTTTAGTAGAAAGAAAAGAGTAGAGGGCTTTTCTGATCTAGGCAAGATTATTCTTAGCGAGCGTATTAGAAAGGTGCTCGAGGATTTTTTTGCGTTAAAAGCAGGTAAATTTTCTCAAGAGTCATGTCTTGATCCAGTTCTAGGATTATTATACAAAACGGGATTGAATAACGTATATGGTATCACGGCATTTATTGGCGATGGGCAGTTTGATGATGGATTTAAGCTAAAGATTAATCCCAATCGTCTTGAGACATTCAAAGCTTTTTTAAATGCTCCCACATTTGAAGATAAAAGCAAACGGCTAAAAGAGGATATGGCAAACTATGTTAGTAATAGTTTACATGAAAGGCAGTTATTAACAGACAATAAGCTTGATAGCGCTTTCCAAGCTGTATTCAAAGCTATTCATGATGCTACTTATCAAAAAATATTAATACCTTATCGAGAAAAAAAATTCAGACATAGATTATCCGACGATTACGCTTACTCATATCGAAAACCTAAATTATGGGAGAAAGAGTTAGCAGAGCATCTGAAACTGTTGTCAGAATTACCGAGCTTAATGACTGCGCAAACGTTGGTTGTGCTAGATTTTGAGAAGGCGATTAAAGCATATCAGGTATCTGATACTGAGCACTTTAAACAGTATCTTTTATCTGGCCTAAAATATTTAAGAGGTCTAGAATCCTTAACAACAGAAGTTATAGAGTCACTTGTATCTCAGACTTTGGCGACACTTGAAAATAGTTCTGATGACCAAAGTCTATCAGACTGTTCGTATACCGTACTCGTCTAAAAATATTACTCCAAGGTATACCAATACGTGCTCAATACCCTTAAAATGTGGTGCTTATTGGCGATATACCCGATGGGTAAATAGATAAGCACTAAAATAAATAATATACTGATTTGTAGGGCGAACATGTCAAAAAAAGCGATTTTAGCGCTAGCTTCAGGAGAAATTTTTGAGGGAGTGTCTGTTGGAGACAGCGGCACTCGTATCGGCGAGCTGGTATTTAATACCTCTATGAGTGGTTACCAAGAGATTATTACCGATCCGTCTTATTGTAAGCAGATTGTTAATTTCACTTATCCACATATCGGCAATGTTGGAGTGAATGAAGAAGACTGTGAGTCAGATAAGGTGCATTTGGAAGGAATTATTGCTCACGATATCGTTGATATTCCTTCTAACTTTCGTTCGACACAATCCTTAAAAGCATTTTTAAAAGCAAACAAGACGTTTGCCTTATCACAAGTTGATACAAGAGCGATTACCCATATTCTAAGGGAAAAAGGCTCGCAAAATGCCTGCATTACTGATGAGCTAGATAGCCTTGAAGCTTTGGAGAAGGCAAAATCGTTTGCAGGACTTCTCGGAATGGATTTAGCAACTCTGGTATCTACAAAGGCTGCTTATCAATGGGACAAGGGAAGTATTCCTTTAGAGGAAAAAAATGAATATCCACAACAATATCATGTGGTAGCCCTAGATTTTGGAATTAAGCGCGGTATTTTGCGCTGTTTAGTGGATGAAGGCTGTCGTGTGACGGTTGTTCCTGCTCATACGAGTAGCGAAGAGATATTCAAATTAAAGCCTGATGGTATTTTTTTATCAAACGGTCCAGGGGACCCGGGCGTGCTCACAGATATTATTTCACACCTCAAACAGTTAATTAAAACAGATATACCTATTTTTGGTATTTGTTTGGGTTTTCAGTTGCTGGCTTTAGCTCTGGGTGCAAAGACTGTCAAGATGAAGTTTGGTCATCATGGCGGTAATCATCCGGTTATTAATGAAGAGTCAAGACGAGTGCTCATTAGTAGCCAGAATCACGGATTTATGGTCGATGAGAACACGCTTCCCAGTGAAACAATCATCACCCATCGCTCCCTTTTTGATGGTAGTTTACAAGGTATTCGATTAAATCAATTATTTGGATTTCAAGGTCATCCAGAGGCGGCGCCTGGACCACATGAAGTGATGGTTTTGTTTGAACAGTTTAGAGAAGCAATGGCAAGTGTTGCCAAATAAGGAGTAAAAAAGTGGTAGAGGATTTTCTATTTACCTCAGAATCAGTATCTGAAGGCCATCCAGATAAAATTGCCGATCAGATATCAGATGCAATTCTAGATGAAATATTAAAGCAAGATAAGCATGCACGAGTTGCTTGTGAAGTTTTAGTGAAGACGGGCATGGTCTTGGTTGCCGGTGAAATTACCACCAGTGCTTGGGTTGATATTGAGGAAACAGCTCGTCATGTGATCCGTGATATTGGGTATAACAGTTCTGAAATGGGTTTTGACTGGGCTTCTTGTGCAGCTATTTCTGCAATTGGAAAACAGTCAGGTGATATTGCGCAAGGTGTTGATAATATCCATACCAAACAGTTAGGGGCAGGTGATCAGGGGTTGATGTTTGGTTATGCAACCAATGAAACGGAAGTATTGATGCCAGCTGCCATTACTTACGCGCATCGCTTGATGGAGCGTCAAGCGATGCTTAGAAATACTGGCGCCCTTCCTTGGTTAAGACCAGATGCAAAATCTCAGGTGACATTACGATATGAAGGTGGAAAGCCTGTTGCCATTGATGCAGTTGTTTTATCGACTCAGCATAGTGAAGATATTAGCCAACAAGACTTGGTAGAGGCGATTCAAGAAGAAGTTATTAAGCCAGTATTACCGAAGGATTGGTTAACATCGCATACAAAATATTATATTAATCCAACGGGTCGTTTCGTTATTGGTGGTCCATTAGGAGACTGTGGGCTTACCGGCCGCAAAATTATTGTAGATACTTACGGTGGTATGGCGCGTCATGGCGGTGGATGTTTTTCAGGAAAAGATCCTTCAAAAGTCGATAGATCAGCGGCGTATGCTGCACGTTATGTGGCAAAAAATCTTGTTGCTAGTGGCTTATGTGATAAGTGTGAACTGCAACTATCTTATGCTATAGGCGTTGCTAAACCGGTATCTATTAGTCTAGAAACCTATGGTACGCATAAGCGACCGCTAAAAGAAATCTATCAATTGATTGATGAGCATTTTGACTTAAGCCCCCAAGGTATTATCAATATGCTGGACTTAGTTCGTCCAATCTATAGAAAAACAGCGACTTATGGTCATTTTGGTCGCGAAGAGTTTCCTTGGGAAAAAACAGATAAGGCAGCACTATTGGCTTTGTAATTGATATAAGGATTAATCTATGAGTGACTATAAGATAAAGGATTTAGAGCTAGCATCTTGGGGTAGAAAAGAAATAGCTATTGCCGAAACTGAAATGCCAGGGCTAATGTCTTTACGTGAAGAAGGGCGAGAAAAATTGCCGCTCAAAGGTGCACGTATAGCGGGTTGCCTACACATGACGATACAAACTGCTGTATTGATTGAAACATTAGTGGCGCTTGGGGCTGAAGTTAGGTGGTCCTCGTGTAATATTTTCTCAACACAAGATCACGCGGCAGCAGCCATTGCAGCAGCAGGAATACCTGTTTTTGCTTGGAAGGGTGAAACGGAAGATGAGTACTGGTGGTGCGTTAAACAAACGATAGAGGGCCCAGATGGTTGGCGGCCTAATATGCTGCTAGATGATGGTGGCGATTTAACTAAAATCATGCATGATGATTACAGTGATCTATTAGCTGAGGTTAAGGGGATTACCGAAGAAACGACAACTGGAGTGCATCGTCTATACGAAATGGCTCGCGACCAGGTATTAGCAGTGCCAGCTATCAATGTAAATGATTCAGTGACTAAATCTAAGTTTGATAATTTATATGGGTGTCGTGAGTCTTTACTTGACGGTATTAAGCGCGCGACAGATGTGATGATTGCAGGGAAACGTGCGATGGTTTTAGGCTTTGGTGATGTGGGAAAAGGCTGTGCTCAGTCTCTGCGGTCACAAGGAGCGCAGGTCTATATTGCAGAAATTGATCCGATTTGTGCCCTACAAGCAGCAATGGAAGGCTATATCGTTACAACTATTGATGATGTCGTCGAAGACATGGATTTATTTGTGACAGCAACAGGCAATTATCATGTGATTAATCATGAGCACCTAAAACGAATGAAAGATCAAGCCATTGTTTGTAATATTGGTCACTTTGACTCTGAAATTGATATAGCTTCACTGAAGCAATATGAGTGGGATAATATTAAGCCACAAGTTGATCATGTTATCTTTCCTGATAACAAGCGACTGATCATTTTGGCTGAGGGTCGCTTAGTTAATCTTGGTTGTGCAACCGGACACCCAAGTTTTGTAATGTCAAACTCTTTTACAAATCAAGTTCTTGCGCAAATTGAGCTTTGGCAGAATTACAATAATTATGAGCGAGAGGTTTATGTACTACCAAAGTCACTTGATGAGAAGGTAGCTCGTCTGCATTTATCTCGCATTGGCGCGAAACTAAGTATCTTAAGTAAAGAGCAAGCTAGTTATATAGGGGTGGATATTAAAGGGCCTTATAAGCCTGATAATTATCGCTACTAGCTTGATATTTTAAAACAAGATGCACCGAAAACATTAGAGGTAACATGTGAATTATTATGATTTTTTTGGTGCATTGCTTTCAGTAAGCGCTGCTTTTTTTTATGTGATAGAAAACCCCATTGCCTGGCCGTTAAGTGCTTTGGCACTGCCTATTGATATATATCTCTATGTTAGTCAGCATCTTTACGGTGATACGTGTTTACAATTAGGTTATTTGTGCTCAACACTTTATGGTTGGTATCAATGGCGTTTTGGTGGAGAAAAACACACAGGTTTAGTTGTTGCTAACATTTCTAAGTTACATGCCTACTATTTGTTTATCACAGCATTTTTTGGTTTTCTTATTAGTTTTCGCTTGCTTTTATACACTGAGCCGTTAAAGATCGCTTTATTTGATAGTATTACTGTCGTATTAAGTCTTTGTGCACAATGGTTAATGTGTAGAAAGTTGATTGAAACGTGGATGGTTTGGTTTATAGTTGATGTGCTTTATATCGAATTATATTATATCAAAGGACTATATTTTCATTCTGCAATGACACTTATTTATTTTTGTTTGGCGATAAGTGGTTATCTTGTATGGAGAAAGAAATTAGTTTTAGCTCCTAAAAAAAGTTTAATAATCTCTTAATATTCTACAAGTACCATACACAGTTAAATTCTATTGAACGATGGAGTTATACTATGCCAAATTATACTCAACTACTCAAAAATTTAAGTTTGGGTGCCAGTATTGTTACAGGCTCTACTCTAGTAGCTAGCGCTATAAAAGAGAAAGAGCAAAAAGATAAGCAAGAGATTGATACACTTAAAGCTGAAAATCAAGCGCTTAGATCTGAACTTGATCATACACAAGATGTGATGAGCTTCATGACAACCATTGAATCTTGTCAGAGTAGTTCGCGCTGTAGAGAGTTTATGAGTGCATTCTTTAAGCGTAATGCTGGAAGAACAACTGAAGCAATGGCTAGGGATGCTACCAATAATCTCATAAGCCGTCCAAATATGGAGAACTTTGTTCAATCAGAGCAAAATGTTCAAAATGGTAGCCGTTCATATAAGGATCTTAGTAGTATTGCTTTTAAATAACCTGGAAAATAGACAAGATTTTCTTTTTTGTCGGCTGAAAAGTATTATCCCTGGTCTTCATTCACCAGGGATATACAGCTGGAGTAACCGGTTATTTCAATTCTTCTTTCTCTAAGTGATGGATCAAATCGTTAAACTCTTCAAAAAGTACATGCTCAGGTATCACCTCTGGAATTAGCCCAGATTCATACATGAGTTTTTTAGGTTGGGCGCTGAGTCCTGTAAGATAAACTGTGGCTCCCTTACTAATTAAATATTCATAAGCATCTTCAATTGCATATAATCCAGATTGATCCATATAAGGTACGTGGCGAAGACGAAAGATCACAATGTCTATATGGGGAATAGATTTTGTAAGCACTTTAAAATAACTGGTAAAGCCAAAGAATAAAGGACCATCTAAATGCTTAATATAAATTTTATCTAATAAAGTTTTAGGAATAGTGCGCTCATCTGACCATGTAGAAATTTTAGAAAAATTATTAGCAGCAACGACGGTACTTTTATCTTCAGTTACCTCACTTACGACCTTCATAAACATAATGCTGGCAAGAGCAAAACCGATGATTACAGCCTCAGTCAATCCGACGAAGATAGTCATGAAAATAACTAACAAGATAATAAATGCATCAGCTCTAGGTATTGCAAAAAAGTGTTTTAATCCGCGGTAATCAATGATACTAAAACCAACGGTCATTAAAATGCCGGCTAATACAGCTAGAGGTATTGCTTGAGCAAACTTAGAAAATCCTAATAAAATAGCTAATAACGTTAAACTGTGTATCACTCCTGACAATTTTGTTGTTCCGCCGTTATTGATATTGACAACTGTTCTCATTGTAGCCCCCGCTCCGGGCAATCCACCGCACAAAGCAGTTATAAAATTTCCTACGCCCTGGCCAATAAGCTCTTGGTTAGAGTGATGTTTGGTTTTGGTTTTATTATCTGCAATGATAGATGTCAGCAATGAGTCTAAAGAGCCAAGAGCTGCGATGGCTAGAGCAGGGGTTAGTGCCATTTTAATTAGTGAGTAATCGGCGTGCTTGAAAGGCGTGAAATCAAGAGCCGGTAATCCTTTAGGTATATCACCAATCAGAGGCACATCAAGCTTTAAAAAGTAACAAGTTAAGCTGACTACGATGAGCGCTATTAAAGATCCTGGGAGTTTTTTTGTTATTTTAGGTGATAAATAAATAATGGCGATTGTAGCTAGCGTCACTAAAAGTGCGTTTATGTTGATTTTATTTATATTGTTTTTAACACTAACAAATATATCAATAAAACCACCTGGAGAAGGATGGCCAATTGCGGGCAATAATTGAAGAAAAATAATAATTAGTCCTATGCCTGTCATAAATCCTGAGATAACAGGGTATGGAATATAGTGAATAAATTTTCCTAGGCGTAATATCCCAAAGAGCACCTGTATGATTGATGCAAGTAAAAATACAAAAAAGATAGCTGGGAGCGCTGAAGACACAGAGCCGAAGTGTGCAGTAAATGAAGCAATTACAGAAGCGGTTAACACGGTTATGGGGCCTGTTGGTCCACTAACCTGTGTATTTGTTCCCCCTAAAATAGCAGCAAAAAAACCTAAAACAATCGCGCCATAAAGCCCTGCCTCAGCACCCAAACCACTTTGTATACCAAAAGCAAGTGCTAGAGGAAGTGCAACAATGCCTGCTGTAATACCGCCAAAAATATCATGCTCTAGTGTTTTGAAATTAAATCTCTTTATCATCATATTTCCTATCCCTGACTGTTATCTTCCACGTTAACGGATTTAATTTTATTTTCAAGATTGAAAATAAAATTTATTTTTATCGATAATGTCATTATGGTAAATAATGAGGCGTGTTAAAGAGCAGTACTATTAGAATAATGATTTGGTATAATGACAGGAGTGAGTGTTGCTTCCTCTTCACGTAACGCAAAGTTCGCTTTTATATTGTCACCTTCTAAAGTGAGCGCTATTTGGTATTTGGCTTTTATTGCATCATGAAAAAGACTTAGTCCACACAGTGGAGCACAGTAATATGTTGAGGGTGATTCATCATCTAGTTCTTTTTTTATCTGCTCTAAGGCATAAGTATTGATTTTTTCAAGTAATAGCAGTTTCTCATCGGCAGGCGACTCATCAAAATCGAGGGTGTCTTTAAATGCTTTTACCAAATTCTGAAAGTAAAAATGTACAATTTTTTGAATGTAATGAGTAATTGCTTTAATTCGTGCTTTTGTTGTTTGAGGCAAAATGGATGGCTCATTAATTTTTGCATACTGGCTGAGCAACTTATCTTTTATATCTAAGTGTTTATTATGTATGTTTGGTGAGGTCTGTAAAAAACCACTATACGGATTTGTACGTCTTACTAGATCTGAAGTCGTATAAGCTTTTTTGTCAACTCTATTAAGAACAAGTGGTGAAACCAGTTCAAGTTTTTCATCATATGTTAGATTTTCTTTTTTAATTAAAACCAACATCCGTTCAATTTGTTTGAGTAGACGATAGTAATCGACTTGTATGGGGTTGTAATCACTTTGTGGAAACCGTTTGAATAGTGCTAATATACCCCTGTCCTTTCATAATGCACGTTTTTGAGCTTTGTCAAATCACCAATCTTTGGTATTTTTCTCAATCGGAATGGAGTAACCATTCCTCTATAGAAAAATCCAAACTTTGTTAATTTGACTGTGCTCAACGCTAAAGCTAATGAGTGGTTTTATTTGGACTTTTTATAACGTTAGGCAAAAAGATTTACCTGTGGATAGAGAGATTAAATTTGAGTAATAACCAAAGTCTATTACGATAATTTAATCTCTTTAGGCCACAGTAAATATTGAAGTCTAAAAACATGTATTATGAAAGGACAGGGGTATAAGTATTGTCTATCTTTCTTTTTTAGTTTTTTTTCAATACTAAAACCTTGACGCCTTAGGGTTTCACTAGATGAAAGAGCAGCAAGCTTGCGTCGTCGTACAAAATGTGTAAAGCGTTTTAAAAGCTCGGTTCTAGGGCTGGTGAAGCGATAAGCACGTGCAGCTGTATGACCACGAACCATAAATGTGCTCATCATGGTTTGAATATGTTGTTTCTGAATATCGTTTTTTTCGATAGTCATTAATTGTTTGATATCAGAAAGCATGTCATTAATCATCTGAAAAGTTTTTTGTGCTACACGAGTAACGCTTGTGTAATCATAAAGCAAAATTTTATGGGCACTTTCTTTTTCTGACTCTGTCAGTTTTTCATCCAGTGCAATATCTTCTATAAGTTTATGAGCAGCTTTATAACCGATATGTAAAGCGTCTAGGCGCTTTTCCAAACCATCTTTTTTCTTCTTTATATCTGCGATTTTTGATGCTCTTGCTTTTGGTTGCTCTTCTTCTAGAAAAGTAGAAAATTCATCGAAAGCACTGTGCGATGAAAGCAGTAAGTTTGCTGTTCTTGTAAATATATCTAATAAGAAACCAGCGGACTGGGGGATGTTGGTAATTGATAATAGCTCTTGATAAGTTTCGTTTAGCGCAAGCCTTGCTGCTTCATCATAGGTTTTCTTTGCTGTAGATATAGAGTCGTGAAATTCACCAATGAGCTTTTGATCGCTGCGGCAAGCAACTTCTAATATCGCACACTCTAATGCCAACTCCTGACAACGCACTTTAGAGCGTTCAAGTGTTTCACTGAGTATTGTAGACTTTACCTCCTGCTCATTGATGCTTTTTCTAAAACGAGCGGTACCTTCTTTAGCTAATGCACAAAGGGTCATTTTGTTTCTTCCTTGAAATATGAATTACACCTCCATCATTTCACATTGTATCTTTTTAGTCTTCAATCATTTTTCGCTATTGAACTTTTGACATCGCTCAAAACACGCACTTCTAGGGCAGAGATTGCTGTCCTTAAGATTCGGTAATTGTAATCATCTTATCTAATGCTTTTTTTGCGTTATCTATTATCCATTGTTGTTCATGCTCTGTTAAACGCTCTCTAAATCCGCTAAATTCGTTGACAACATCTCCTGGTTTAACAATATTGTCATCTAATAGCTCACCTTTTCTTAATAAGTCTAAAGTGGCAACTAAGTGTGGAGGATCGTTTCTTGACATGGTTGCACATCCACAGCCCATTTTACTTGTGCTTTCTTTTAGTTTTGCGCTCGCGATACTAACAACATCAATGCCATGAAGTTTTGCTTGCTCTTTTAAATTTTCGACCATGTGATTTTCAGTCGCAATTGCATATTTTTTTGTTTGTGATTTATCTTTCATCACGTGATCAAAAATAAAGGCTGTAGAGCCTGCATGATTTACTGCTTGAATGACTTCGTTAGTACATTCTGGATGGGCAATAGTTGTGTATCCTAATACATTCCAATAATTAACCATGGTTTTTGTGTAATACGTATGTACAGCACAATAGCTTTGGAATAATATCATCTGCGCATTATCGAACTGACTGACTACTTCATTGGATGTATGATGTAAACTAAATCGCGCACCCTCACTACCACCAGGCCAGTAGGCGAGCTTTTCAATTCCTAGCCAATAAGCGACGTTTCTTCCCATATGCTCATCGGGAATAAATAGAATCTTTTTATTTTGCTCCAGTGCCCACTGAGCTATTTTTTTGACATTGGAGCTGGTACACACAGCACCACCTTGAGCACCACATAATGCTTTGACTCGCCCCGAAGTATTCATATAGCAAATAGGTAAAATATTGTCTTTTCCAAAGCGTTCATTGAGCTCTTTTATAGCGGGCTCTACCATAAAGTCCTTTGCCATCATCTCCATAGTGCAGCCAGACTTTGGATTAGTAATGTAGACACGCTGATGAGGATGCGCGAGTATACTAATACTTTCTGCCATAAAATGAACAGCTGATTCAACAATCACTTCCTTTTGTGGGTTATCTTTTGCTTTTAAAGCCAGTTGATAGGAGTCACCGACTTCTCCGCCAAAGTGTTCAATGAGTTTTACTATTTCACCACCCATATAATAGTGTGCGAGTAATAATAATTTATCGTCGAAGTGTTCGTTTGCACGTTGAATATAAGGCTCCATCCACTCACAAATTGTTTGCATTTTACGGTTAGGTAGCGCCATATATTCCTGAGCATAGGGAATAAAAGCTTCTTGATACCAATCAAGAGGATAGTCTGTCTGACAGATTTGCATATCAGGCTGTAGGGTAAAAGTTGTTTGCTTCATGGCTTAGATACCTCAAAAATAACTAAACGACAGGTGTGCTTGCATCATGGATGCTGCATTCGGCTGTTTTTAACGAAGTTGGATAATCTTCCCGAAAATGTCCACCACGTGATTCTCTTCGATTGAGTGCTGAGCGAACAATGACTTCGGATACAAAAATAATATTTCTTAGCTCAACAAGATCACGCGTGATCTGATGCTGCCAATAGTACTCTTCAACAATTTTTTTGCGAAGCAGTATTAAATTGAGGAGATCTTTAAGCCCTGCTTCAGTGCGGACAATTCCAGCATAGGAAGTCATTTCACCTCTTAACCCTCGCCAATGAGCATTGATTTGGCTTTGACGGCGTAAGTTAATTTCATTTCCAGAGTTCCATGCAGCAATATTTATGGCTTTTAATGAGCTACCTAAATATTTATTTGCTGTTTTAGCGCAGTTTTTTGCTGTGACAGCCGCTTCCATTAATGAATTACTGGCTAAACGATTTGCACCGTGTAAACCAGTATATGCAACTTCACCAATGGCATATAGTCTTTTCAGATCTGTTTCACCTAAAGTATTGGTGATAATACCGCCGCATTGATAATGAGCTGCAGGTACAACAGGAATTAAGTCTTGATTCATATCAATCCCTAAATCTCTTAAGGTATGATAAATGTTAGGAAAGTGTTTCAAGAGAAATAGTCGCGACTGATGAGTAATGTCTAGATAGACAAAATCAGCTTGGCTTTTTTCTATTTCGGTGAAAATAGCC